>JAJPXX010000228.1:1042-3499 GCA_021205225.1 Lachnospiraceae bacterium | reverse complement strand
GGATGGTACCGGCCCGGCAACCGCGCCGGAGAAAGTACGTGGAAAGGCCGGTCTCCCTGCTGGCCTGTGATATTTTCTGGTAGGGGGTCATTGTGTTCACCTCCTTTCGTTTCGTGTCGTCTCGTGATGTTTTGCGTTGTTTGATTCATTTACTTATCGTTTTATAGATTCAATCTGAATCTATAATAGCATGGCTATGGCTTTTTGTCAAGCCCTTTGCCGTTTTTTTCTTTTTCTGCGCTTATTATCAAGTTTGGAGGTTGACCATATGACAATCGGAGAGCGTATCAAGCTGGAGCGAAAGGCCACCAAACTGACGCAGGCGCAACTCGCGGAATTGTGCGGCTTTTCTGCTATCACGATTCGGCAATATGAGGGCAACAAGCGACAGCCACGTATTGAACAGCTTAGAACGATAGCGGAGGCCCTTAACGTCCCGGTATCGTATCTACTGGAAGACATTCCAGCCGATACCGCAACAGAGAACAAGCACATAGGGCAACTAGAATCAGCATTTTTCAAATTAAACGATGAAGGGCAGCGAATAGCAGTTCAGCGGGTGGAGGAACTCACCTATGTTCCAAAATACCAACAATCGCAGGAAGACGGCGCGGAACCGCCCGCCCCGGACGGGGAGGCAGAAGCCCTGTCCTCTGAAAACGGCTCCGCAGAATAGCCTCTGCCGGTCTTTTTATGGTCTGGCATAACACACACGCAAAAAATAAAAAACGGCTCTGAGGGCGTTTCAGCGGCCCGCAGGTCGCCCCATTGTCAAAGCATACAAAATACAACCCCCGCGCCATGGCCTCAGCTGTGGCGCGGGGGTTGCTTCATGCTGTGACTTCACCGACAAGGAAGCGGGTGGTGGTTGTGGCCTTCATATACCGGGCGGCAAGGGCGGGGTTCTCCGCCCGGAACGCCTTTTGATCAAAGCGGCTGCTGCTGACATTCTTCCAGGTGGCCCGCCAGCCGTCCCCGGCCAGCTCTTCCCGGCCGGCCTCCACCATAGCCCCCTTGAGGGTGTCGGTCAGGGCCTCAGCCTCCGCCTGAAGCTGGGCGATCTGGTCCCGGATCTCCAGCAGGGTGCGGGCGGTGGTGTTGAGTTCGTTTGCGCTCATTGTGTGCCTTCCTTCCTGTGGTGGTTAGTTGATGGTTACAACGGGGCAGCCCTTGCGCCGTGCTACTGCCAGCTTGTAAGCCGTGCAGTCCTCCACAGCGCACCAGCCGTATTTCCCGGTGTAATGGGCCTCAACGGCCTGCTTGCTTTCCGCCATTGCGACGTTGACACAATAGCGGTCTTTCTTCTTGAATGTCACCTCGTAAGCGTTCATTGTGTTACCTCCTTCGTAGTATCCAGCGCCCCCGGTGCTTGGTGCTGCCGGGGCGAGACGCGGTGTCTGGTATCCAACCGGGCGGCGCTGGTATGTAAGTCTCCACAGAAGCGATGCTTGGTGCTTGCCGGTTCCTGTCCCCGGTGTCTGGTATCCAACCGCTCCGTACTGTGGTTCTGGGCTTCCCCTCCTGACAATGATAGTATAGCACTATTCACGGGAATAGTCTATTGACAGATTGCACATATTTACGGGAATATTTTTGTTGATATTTCCTATTTACGGGAGTAGAATGTTGTAGTATAATACAGCTATAATGAAAGAGGTGTCGGAATTTTCCCGGCCCCAGGGAGGTGCAAACAATGCCAGTGTCGAAGGCACAGCAGAAGGCGGTTCACAAGTACGTCAAAAATAACTATGACAGGATGGAATTGACCTTGCCAAAGGGTCAGAAGGCAATTATCAAGGCCCACGCTGAAACCCGCGGTGAAAGCGTCAACGCCTTTGTCAGCCGGGCCATAGCGGAGGCCATGCAGCGGGATGTGGAAGGAGCAGAGCATGAGCCAGTTTGAAAAACAGCTCGCCGCCATTCTCAGCGGTACGAAGGACAGGAACATTCTTTTTTCCGATCTCAGGGCTGTTCTTGACCGGCTGGGCTTCGAGTGCCGTATAAGGGGCGACCATTTTATCTATACTAAAGACGGGGTGGAGGAAATCATCAACATTCAGCCCGCAGGAAGCAAGGCGAAACCGTACCAGGTGAAGCAGGTGCGGGAAATCATTCTGGCCTATCAGTTAGGGGGTGCTATCAATGCATAAGTACGAAGTAATCATCTATTGGAGCGAAGCGGACGGGGCCTATATTGCCGAAATGCCGGAGCTTGCCGGCTGCATGGCGGACGGGGCCACGGCGGCAGAGGCCCTCAGGAACATTGAGCAGATCGCCGTGGAGTGGATTGAAACCGCTCGTGAATTGGGCAGAGATATACCAGCACCGAAGGGGCGGCTGCTCTATGCCTGAGGCATATTTCCCCACCGTGGTGCAGGCCGTCCCCGGAGAAGGCCGGACGGTGTACGCCTATTTCTCCGATGGCAGTATCCGGCGCTATGATATGCAGCCCCATAT
>JAJPXX010000228.1:0-1032 GCA_021205225.1 Lachnospiraceae bacterium | reverse complement strand
GCCCCATATTGACCGGGGCGGCGTGTTTGCGCCGCTGGCAGATGAAGGGTTCTTCACCGGGCGGCTCACCGTCCTGAATGACACCATTGCGTGGGACGTGTCCGGCCACTTTGACCCTGCAACCTGCATTGATATTGACCCCTTTGCCGTCTATCAGGCGGAGGCCGTCGCTGATCCGCTGGAGAGTGCAGAGTAAAACAAAGCCCCGGGGCGGAACCCCAGGGTTGACAAACTGGCCGCACTGGCCTATAATAATCTTAACAAGGGCGCTGTCCGGCAACGGCTAGCCCCCGCGTGTTTTGGTTAAAGAAGTAACCGCTTGCTTGCGAGGCTGAGGCGGTTACTTCTTTTTATTTAACAACTGTATGAACAGGTTGCAAACGCCGATAATAACCAGGAAAAGGGTTAATACTTCCATCGTACTCATCGGGCAGGCCCCCTTTCTTCTTCAGATCAGTGGCAAAGAAGCTGCCCCCGCAGAGGGAGCCAACCGCCGCCGTATTGGACAGCACCATTGACAGGGTAACACAAATTTCTACAAATGGCAAGGGTGATTTTACCACCGACTGAGGCCCGGTGTACCACCGAAAAAACCACCGGCGCAACCAAAAAACCACCGTCAAAACCAAAGGACACGAAACGACAGGTAACGACAGGCGCAACGGCTCCGGCGCTGATATTTCAGTATAAAACGGCGTTATGAAAAAGCAACAAACGACACAGGGGAACCACCATAATTATAACTCGTAATGAGAAGGTTGTCAGTTCGATTCTGACCAGAAGCTCCAATAAAACCGCCTGAACGTTTACGTTTAGGCGGGTTTTTTTCTTTTCTGTAACCTTTTCAGGCGTGTTCCCAGCCATTCATCAATCTGACGAATCCCGCCGCCCCCACCTGACGGCGGCGGCAAAAACCTTCTCTCCTCCGCTTGCACTGACGGCGTTTTTGCGGTATACTAGACAGGAAACCGAATTTCAGGAGGCATACCACAATGTATGATCGTATTTATAACTTCTCCGCCGGCCCTGCCG
>JAJPXX010000043.1 GCA_021205225.1 Lachnospiraceae bacterium | reverse complement strand
AATATAGTATGTGCGACTGGTCAGAAGCACAAGTATCTGTATTCACGCGGTGCGGCCCCGGAAACCGCACTGCCATAACTCGTGGAAAGAAGGGATAGTTTTGGAAGAAAATTGTATTTTCTGTAAAATCGCAAAGGGAGACATACCGTCAGCGACGCTGTATGAGGATGAGGATTTGCGTGTCATTCTGGATCTCGGCCCTGCTTCGAAGGGGCATGCGCTGGTTATTCCGAAGAAGCACGCGGCGAATCTGTTCGAGCTGCCGGATGAAACGGCCGGGAAGGCAATTGTTGCTGCGAAGAAGGTTGGAGCAAAATTGAAAGAGGGGCTTCACGCGGACGGATTAAACCTGGTTCAGAATAACGGCGCGGCGGCAGGCCAGACGGTTGATCATTTTCATATTCACCTGATCCCAAGATATGAAAATGACACGGTTAATGTCGGATGGACGCCGGGAGAGCTCAGTGACACAGATAAAGAGGAGATTCTGAAATTATTCCGATAGTTTTTACTAAAGATAAAGGAATGGTTATGAAAAAGAATGATCGTTTTGAAGGGTGTTACAAAGAGTATGGCGATTTTATTTTTCGTGTTGCCATGAAAAACACTTCCGATTACTATACTGCGCAGGATATTGCACAGCAGGTTTTCTGTGAATTCTATGCCAATCTCACCAAGATTTATCTGGGAGCGGAGAAAGTATGGCTGCTGCGCAGTACCAGGAACGCGATTATTGATTTCTGGAGAAAGAAAAGCAGGCGCGGGGTGGCTTATGTGGATTTCGCGGTTGCGGAAGAGGGAAATCTCCTGGTAGACGAGTGCCTGATGCAGCTGGAGGATCAGATTGTGGCGCAGGAATTGACCCAGCGGATCTTCGAGGCAGTAAAAGCGAAAAATGTGCAGTGGTATGAGGCGCTGGTCCTCTGTTGTGTGGATGATTTGTCGTATAAAGAAGCTGCGGAGATTCTGGAGGTATCGGAAACGGTTCTGCGTACACGAATGTGCAGGGCGAGGGCGTTTATCCGGTCAAATTTCTGGAATGAATATAAAAAGAAATGAGCGGCAGCTTTTATGATGAAAACCCCCGCTTCTCTGAATGACCGGTTCGGAGAAGCGGGGGTTTTTACAGACGGCAGGATGCATACAGAATTTTAATAAAATGTTTAGAATTACAGAATCACATCGACGGTTTAAAAACGTTGTATTAGTGAAACGAATCCAAACAATTGCCGATATAAATCTGTTAATAATGAAAGCACGCCGCCTCCGTATGGGTCAATGGGATGCATGCGCGACAGTCTCCTCAATCAGTGCGGTGATTTTTTCGATTGCGTCACTGGCGGCACTGTGTTCCATTGCGGAGATGTAGGTCTGACGATTCCGGTAGAGTTCTTCGATCCTTGCCAGCAGAAGCTCCGGGGTGATTTCTTCTTCCATCAGAACGGCGCTGAAGCCCTGTTTCTCAAAGGAACGCGCATTCAGAATCTGATCGCCGCGGCTGGACGAAGCCGGAAGAGGAATCAGAAGACTGGGCTTGCGAAGCTCCAGAAGCTCACAGATCGCGTTGGCGCCTGCGCGGGAAACGACCACATCGGCGAGCGCAAAGAGATCCGGAAGCTCTTTCTCGATGTATTCATATTGGACATAACCGGTGGTTTCGCGCAGGTTTTCGTCCAGATTGCCTTTTCCGCAGAGGTGTACGATCTGGAAGGTCTCTAACAGCCGGGGCAGAATCCCGCGGATTGCCTGGTTGACGGCTACGGAGCCCTGACTGCCGCCAATAATGAGCAGAACTGGTTTGTCTGCGGAAAATCCGCAGAATTTCATACCGGCAAGACGATTGCCGTCGTGAAGCTCCTGGCGGATCGGTGAGCCGGTTACCACAGCTTTACCCTCCGGCAGATTTTTGAGCGTCTCCGGGAAATTGCAGCAGACTTTGGTAGCAGCCGGAAGCGCGAGCTTGTTTGCCAGTCCCGGTGTCATATCGGACTCATGGATGATGACCGGAATAGAGAGGCTTTTCGCTGCCTGCACCACCGGAACCGCGACAAACCCGCCCTTTGAAAAAATGATATCCGGACGGATCTCTTTCAGGATTTTTCTGGCTTCAAAATAGCCTTTGACGACGCGGAAGGGATCTGAAAAATTTTTAAGGTCGAAGTACCGGCGCAGCTTTCCCGAAGAGATGCCATGGTAGGGAATGTCAATTTCTTCGATCAGCCTTTTTTCGATACCGTCGTAGGAGCCGATATAATAAATATCATACCCAAGCGTTTGCAGGTGCGGAACCAGTGCAATGTTAGGGGTGACGTGGCCGGCGGTTCCTCCGCCGGTGAGAACGATTCGTTTCATAAAATCCTCCATTTCAAAAGACCTTTTGTAACGATTCAGGACAGCTTACCATATCTGCCGTGAAGGCCGGATGAAAGCTGCAGGGGTAGCGAACGGTTACGATCTGTTTTCTATACAGTTTACCCGCTATCATAAAAAAGTCAAGAAGGGAGTTCGATGTGTATGCGTACAGAAGATGAAAAAACTGGTAAAACAAAAAACACAGAAAAACAACTGTCGAAGAGCAAAGTAACGCCATTCCGCTTTCCATACAATGAATCCGATGATCCGGTAGTCGATGCGTTTATCCTCCAGGGTCTGCAAAAGGAAGCGGATGAGGCTGAAGCGCGGGTTAATTCGGACCCGGAGCTGTCGCAGATCAATCCGCCGGACGACCAGTATGAGAAAATTGTCGCGCGCCTGAAGGAAATGGGCATCTGGGAGGAGGATGAAGAGGAAGAAAAGCGGACGGAAGAAGAGCATGAGAAAGAAGTAGAAGAGGCGCGGAAGGAAATCGCGGCGGCAAATCAGAAAAAGGAAACGGAGTGTTCTGGGAAGGAAGCTGCTGGAGTGGTGATCTCCGGGCGGGAATGTTCTGAAAAGAGAACCTGCGGAGAGGTTTCTGGAGAAATAGCAGGGGAAATTGCAGGAGAAACATCTGGAAAATCATCTGGAAGAGAGATTCTTGAAGAGGATGAAGTGTACCAGATGCTTTCGGAAAAAGATCGGGAAGCAATTACGCTGGGGCGTCGGGCACAAGAGAAGAGGGAGAAACGTTCCCGCTATATCCGAATGATCGTGAAACGTGGCGGCGTGGTAGCGGCGGCATTTGTGTTGCTGATCAGTGTGAGTATGAATGTCAGCGCAAGCAGGCAGTGGATTGTGCAGATGTGGGGCGCGGTGACGGAGGTGTTTGTGTCGCGGACGGTGACGAATAATATAGAAGAAACTAAGGCAATTCAGAGTACAGTGGCAGAGTCACTGGCGGCCATGGAAGAGATTGAAGAGGTAACGGGGATACCTGGTTTATACTTTAATTATTGGCCAGGAGAGATGGAGTACCTCGGATATGATATTTTTGATGAGGATTTAGAGGTGCGGGTTTTGTATTCCTTTAAAGAAACTATCATAAATGTGTATATGAAGAATATTGGACAAGATGAGACAAGTT
>JAJPXX010000176.1 GCA_021205225.1 Lachnospiraceae bacterium | reverse complement strand
TGAGTTAAAATAACCGCCCAGCCCCAGTTTTGCGGTTATTTTTCATTATAGCACAGATTTATTATATTACCCATCATTTTTTTCTCCGGCCAGCCTGATCAGGCAGTCTTTCCCGAGGAATGCAGCGCCATAGCAGAGAACCCTCCGGAACCCTTCGACCCGCAAGGTTCTCGCATATTGCATCCTCTCGATCTGGTCGAGCGCCTCCTGGCATTCACTTTCAAGGGTGGCATCTTTCCTTTTTCCAGACCATTTTGCTTCAATGACAATGGCACGTCTGCGGCGGCGCTCTTTAATAATGATGTCAGCGCGGCCTTTCCCCTGCTCTGAGTTGGATTTTACCTCATAGCCTGCGCCGGAAAACATACCGGCGACAAATGCATGGTAAAAATCCTCTTTATAATCATAGTAGCTGATGGTATCAAAAAGAATGTCAGAGACGTCATCAGTCAGCTTTTCATCTTCTCCGTTCCACCACTCGCTAAAAAGCTCACTGCGATCCCTGGATTTGATAGATTCCTCGAACCAGGCCTGTACCGTGTCTTTGAAAACAGACTTCACCTCTTCATTCGGAATGCGCAGAGATGTCTTCCCTTCCTGGGGCATCATCCCTTCCGGAAGTTCTTCCGGCAGGACCTGCGTCAGATAACCGGTCAGATAGAGGATACTCCATAAATTATCTTCAGAAGAATACACGATGTCATAGGTCAGATCCTCCCGGATCCGCTCCTGAATCACTCTCCCGGAGAGCAGTGTCTCAAATTTATCATTTACAAACATATCCGGAAGTTCAATAAAGCGCCGGATGATATTGTTGTGGCTCGTATCCAGCCAGTGATTGCCGGGTTTTACTTTTTCTCCCTGGCTTAGATCCAACACGTGGAACAAAACATCCCACGGGCAGTAAATCTCCATTTTCCCAAAGCGATAGCCGTCATACCACCGTTTCATCTCCGGCAGTGCTTCCGACAGATCCGCGTCCGCAAGAATCTGCACCACTTCCGCTTCTGTAAACCCAAAACAGTCCTGATATCTCACATCTGAGATAGAGTTTGAGACAAAATTATTTGCCCCGGTAAAAATGCTTTCCTTTGCTACCCTTAAGCATCCTGTCACCACGGCAAATTTCAGGTTCGGGTTGGACTTCCAGGACATTCCCAGAAGCATCTGAATCACATTCAGCATCTCATCGTAATAGCCGTTGTCGCTCGCCTTCGCGAGGGGAACGTCATATTCGTCCACCAGCAGGATTACCTCTTTCCCATAGTGCGTATACATCATGCGCAGCAAAATCGTCAGCGCGTTCTTGACATCGGTAAGCTCACCTCTGCGCATACTCAACCGGGAGAATGCGTCCCTATCGGAAGGCGTCTGCTTCTCATCCTGCATCAGATAGAGATGTTCGTTGCAGAGATCTGTCAGTACCTGGCGCAGCATATCATACGCATCTGTAAAATCCCGCCCGTTCACATCCTTCAGTGTTACAAAAAGAACCGGCCACTGGTTCATCCACTGTGCGCAGAGTTCCTTATCTTCTGAAATCTGAAGTCCCTCAAATAACTCACGGCTGTCCCTGCGGATATCAAAAAAACTCGCGAGCATGCTCATCGCCAGCGTTTTTCCGAACCGCCGGGGACGCGTGATCAGGTTCACCTGAAAAGGAACACTCATCATTTCGCTGATAAGGTGGGTCTTATCAATATAGTAACAGTGCTCCTTTCGCACTTTTTCAAAAAGGTCAATGCCATAAGGCAGAGGAATCATTGCCATAAATCAACACTCCTTTCACAGTCTTGTTTGTTTCATCTCAGATTTCCCATTTATTACAGTATAACACAGGCGAACACGAAAAGCTTCAACAATTTACCGTCACACAAACTTACTGTTCTTTGAGCCATATGCAAACCGCCCCTCTCGTCTTACCTCTGACAAACCGGGCAATACACACTTCTGCGCCCGCCGATCACACTTTTTTGCAGCACTCCCCCACATTTTTGACACGGTTTCCCCGCCCTGCCATACACTCTCAGATAGGGAGTGTTCCGATAATCCTTTCCTTTTCCGGCCAGATATTCTTCCGGCGTCAGACTGTTTTTCCCGATAAAATATTCCAGTTGCCTGGGAATCTCATCTGCGAGCACTTCCCACTCTTCCGCTGTCAGGGAGTTTGCCGGCTTTGAGGGGGCAATTCCTGATCTGAACAGAATTTCATCCGAATAAATATTCCCAATGCCGGCAGTCACTTTCTGATCCAGCAGGCATTCCTTGATCGGCTTTTTTCGTTTTCCCAGCCCCTCCGCAAGATATCCGGCGCTAAAATCAGCATCAAACGGTTCTTTTCCCAGATTCTGAATACCCGTCACCGTATCTGCTTCATCTGCCCTCAGATACCAAAATCTCCCGAATCTTCTGGTATCCACAAAGCGCAGCTCCCATCCGTTATTCATTTGCAGGATGATATGGGTATGCTTCTCCACTTCATATTCTGGCGGTGTAAACAAAAGACATCCGGTCATCCGCAAATGAACGGAAACCCGGTCGCCGCTCTCCAGCAGTATCGTCAGAAACTTGCCTCTTCGCCTGACACCTTTCACCACTTGATTTTGCAGTGCTTCCGCAAACGTATCCGCTTCCGGATAAGCGACCACTTCCGGGCGGCTGACTACAACATTTTGAATAGAGAGTCCCCTGATCTGAGGCTCAATCACTCTTTTGACTGTTTCTACTTCTGGTAGTTCCGGCATCCTTTTTCTCCTGTATATTACACTCATCCGAAAGTTTTTTCTTTATCCGGCACAAGCTTCAGCAAAAACGGAGACACTGGAAGCTTACTTCCGCCATTTTCAGGCGTTTCTCCATCATCTACCGCAGCCAGTAAATATCTCCCCGGCGCACTGCTCCAGGCATAACGTATCTGAAAAGGCAGCGCACACTCTCTTACATCAACGTCAGCTTGCGGTGTATATTTCGAAAATGCTTCGCGTTGAGGGTCACACCCCGGAACCAGCGCAATTTCTTTTCCACTTACAGCTGCATCCAGCGGCTGCCAGATTCCATCCTTTCCCGCAAATTCAAAAGGTAACGACCGTTGGCCGTCTTCACCACCTTTCAAATCAGCAGGGAATACTTTCCCGGTCACGCAATCCAGAATCCCCAGTTCTTGATCAAACTGTAAAATTAAGCCATCTTGAAAACATTCCGCATTAGGTACCGCTTCCGTGTAAGACCCCTTCCTTTCAGTCGGCGGCAGATCGCAGCATCTATTGTAAAAACGCTCTGCGTTGGGTGCCGACTCCCGGTATCCAACCAGGCGTGGTCCTTCACTTACCACATCCTCATGATACACGATCCTGCGCAGCGCCAGCACTGCTCTGTGCGCCGCTTCCTTTTTATTCAGGGGATGCAGGTCATTGTCCTCACCGATGTCAATATTCACCGTCACTGCCACATCCGGCAGACTGCCAGCCAGACGCTGCGCTTCCCGTATCTGTGGCCAGGCGTCGTCCTTCGCAATATCAATTCCGCAGTTTGGCAGCTGCACGATCACAAAGGGCAGCTTCTCCTGCATCCAGCGTTTTCTCCAGTCAGCGATCATATCCGGCAGCAATCTCTGATACTCCTCCGGTTTGCAGTCGTTCGACTCGCCCTGATACCAGACGGCGCCGCTGACGGTATACGGCAGGCAGGGAGCCACCATTCCGTGAAACAGACCGGTCGCCCCGCGATTTAAGAACACCTGCTCCGGAGCCGGGCCAACTTCTGAGAGTATCTGATATTCCCAGAGTCCTGCCAGAGAGATGGGTGCGGAATGTTCTGCTGTGCCGGCACCATTGCTCTTCCGGCTTTCCTTCTGCGGCAGATTGCGGCATCCATCTTCTGAACGCTCCGCGTCATACGCTACAGCATAGTTCGAAACCCAGGAATCACTGCACACATCCTCCCATGCCAGTTCAATTGTCTTCCCCTTTGTCATGCGTCCGCCGCCGTTTCTGCACGTCAGGTAAATCAAAATCTCATTTTCACCGGCTTTCAGCACACCGGCCGGTACTGTATAACGCCTTGGCGGATAACAATACCCCGTATCCCCTGCAAAAACTCCATTTACATAGGTGCGATCCGCGTCGGTAAGCGTCCCCAGGCGAAGCAGAGCTTCCTTTCCGGCACACGCTTCCGAAACCTGAAATTTTTTCCTCAGCAGGAGCGTACCGCAGAAGTTTTCCAGACCCGCTTCCGCAAGAAAACCGGGAAGGGAGATTGTTTTCCAGTCTCCGCCCTTATTTTCCGCTCCTGTTTCGAGCTTTTTCCCGCGGTTCTCATCACAATGTATGGCAGCCGTATCACTTTTCTGTGATACACCATCCGGAACCAGACCCTCCCGGACACAATTCTCCTCAGCATTGCCGCCTTTTACGGAACTCCCACGTTTTATATACTCATCCTTCCAGGGTAATTCCTTCACCCGAATCTCTCTTCTCCAGGCAAGCTCTTTCTCCATATACTGTTCCGTCTGTTTCCTGCAATACTCCTCATTTTCCAGAGTCTTGCGCTCTTCCAGGTACTGCGGCCAGTTTTTCAGCCCTTCCTCACTCATCCACGCCTGAATCGGCGTCCCGCCAAGGCTCAGGTTCAGAATGCCGATCGGAACTCCTTTTTCCTCCGAAAGCTCTTTTCCCAGAAAATAAGAAAAAGCAGACACTTCAGCTAATTGATCTGGTGAGCAAATCCCCCACTGCGCATTTTTATGCTCTGTGGCCTCCTGTTTAAAATCATAGTCTTCCTGCACCTTATATACGTGAACGCAAGGTAACGCGCCCTCCCTTATGTCTCCGCTGTCGCTCCGGTCGGTGCTTAACGCCTGCCACTGGCAGACAGCACCGGCGGCAGCTTTCTTCGTTCCTCCGCACGCTTCATTCCCATCATCTGATAAATACGCCGCGTTCCCCGCCTCCAGAAATTCCTCCGGATACCGTTCCCGCACCCGCCGCATTGGCAGCTCCATATTAGACTGACCCGCACAGACAAACACATCTCCCACATAAACATTGCGGCTCACAGCTTCTTCTTCGCCGGAAAGAAATCGCAGACAGTACGGGCCACCTGCACAAAGCGAATCAAAATAAGCGTTAAACACTCCCGTTTCACCCGCTGTCGCAGCACATCTCGCCACAATATACTTCCCCTCCTGCTCATACTTTACAGCCGTACTCCCGTCCTCATTTTTACAGGTCACCCCCGCAGACTCGCTGCTCTGCGCCAGAAGCGCAATATCCACCAACGCTCCCGGAGCGCCTTCTCCCCAAACTCTCGTAACTGCGCCCCGCTGCAGCACACAATTATCGCCCAACAGCTTCGGAATTTTCAATTGATTCTCCATGACCAGTATTTTCTCCTCCATGTCTGTTCTGTTCACGTCTTTCCTTATTTATAGTAAACGACGTAAGTCGTTTTACTTTGCACCGCAGAATCCTCCTGCTCCCTTGCAGCTATTATACATACTTTTAAAAGTAAATCAACATCACGAAATATTATTTTGCCGTTGCCAATCTGAATAACAATTGTAAAATTCTGCCCGTCATGCTATACTGTGTCCCACATATGTGAAACAGAATAATCTGTCCACCGCTACATGGAGTTTAACAGCAAAGGAGACACAAATCATGCAAAGCACCTTCCAGAACCCGATCCTCTCCGGCTTTTATCCGGATCCCTCGATCTGCCGCGTCGGGGAGGATTATTATATGGTCACCTCCTCGTTTGTATATTTTCCCGGCCTGCCGATTTTCCACAGCCGGGATCTGGTACACTGGGAGCAGATCGGCCACGGCATTTCCCGGCCGGAACAGCTTGACTATAAAAACTGCGAGACCTCACTTGGCCTCTGGGCGCCCACCATCCGCTGCCACGAGGGAACCTTCTATATTATAAATACATTTGTTTCTGAGGGACGGGAGGCGCGCCGGGACAATTATATTATTACCGCAACCGATCCGGCCGGTCCGTGGAGCAACGCCCGTTTCATAGAAGGTGCAGATGGTATTGATTCCAGCCTGTTTTTCGACCAGGACGGGCGAATGTGGTACGCGGGAAATTATATTTCCTCTGATGCACTCTACGAGGGACATCACGGTATTTATCTGAATGAGCTAGACCCTAAGACTTTTCAGTTCAAAGGTCCGCGCACGATCATCTGGGACGGGATCAAATCCCGAAGCAAATGGATCGAGGCGCCCCACATTTATTTTGAAAATGGCTGGTATTACCTGATCGTCGCAGAAGGCGGCACCTTTACAAACCATTCTGTCATGATGGCGCGCTGCCGTACAATCGACGGCGATTATGAGATCTGCCCGCGCAACCCCATCGTCTCGCACCGACACCTTTCCCTGCATCGCGAGATTTCCGTCGTTGGCCATGCGGATATCGTACAGACACAGCGCGGTGAGTGGTGGATGGTACTGCTTGGGGTGCGGCCATATCAAAGGATTCATGAGCAAACGGCTATCGCAAATGGTGGAAGCGAGCCGCAAAAAGCGGAGAAGACAGGCCGGCACGACCTCACCGAAAGCAACAAGCATCCCGGCTGTCAGGCAGGGGAATCCTGTACGCTGCCCGAAGACTTTGTCACAGATCGCCCAGGCGACGCACATTTTAACCTCGGCCGTGAAACCTTCCTGCTCCCGGTCATCTGGGAGGAAGACGGCTGGCTGCGCGTGGACAACGAAAACGGACTGGTAAACCGCACCGAGCGCCGCCCGGATCTGCCGCTTTTCCTGCCAAAGCCGGAATTATCGAGCGACAATTTTGAGTCCCCGCACCTTCATCCCCGCTGGAACACCATCCACCCGGCAGAGACTCCATTCTGGTCGCTTGATGCCCGTCCGGGCTGCCTGCGCCTGTCCCTGCTGCCCGAAGAGCTGCGTGAAATCTGCACTCCGGCCTTTATCGGCCGCCGCCAGCAGCACCGGGAATTCCGGATGCAGACCGCTGTCGATTTTGTTCCGCGCACAGACTATGAAGAAGCCGGACTCGCCCTGATCCAGGACGACCGCTTCCACTATCGTTTTACCATTTCATTGGAAGATGGAGTACGGATTGTTTCCGTATCCGCGCGCCAAAAATACTCTGAGCTGCTGCTGGGAAAAGAAACCCTCCCCGGCGCAGCCGCTGACCGCGTCTATCTGACCGTGACCGCCACAGAGGAAGGCTATCATTTTTACTATGGGATGGATGACCAGAGCTTTATCCCTGTCGTCCTGCGCGCGGATGAGCGGCTTTTAAGCTCAATCGTGAACGAAGGCTTCACCGGCGCCTATCTCGGTATGTACGCTTCCTCCAATCACAGGAAGTCAGATAACTATGCGGATTATGACTGGGTTGTTTATGAGGGGAAATAACTTTTCCCTTGTGTAAATCTGCTGATGAAGAATTTTCCGGAGGAATTATGCGAATTCTACTCGCCGAGGATGAACGGGACCTAAACCGCATCCTCACAAAAAAATTAACTTCAGAAGGCTACAGCGTAGACAGCTGTTTTGACGGTAACGAGGCAATTGACCACCTCGCCTGCGCGGACTACGACGCCGTCATTCTGGATATCATGATGCCAGGTGCCGACGGCTTTGCCGTCCTCCGCTCGCTGCGAAATGCCGGAAAAACCAGCCCCGTACTGTTTCTGACCGCACGCGATTCCATCTCAGACCGGGTAAAAGGACTCGACAGCGGCGCCAATGATTACCTGGTCAAGCCGTTCTCCTTTGACGAACTGCTGGCCCGCGTGCGGGCGATGATCCGGACGGCGCATGGCAGTACGAGCAGTGAACTGAAAGTCGCTGATCTGGTGATGGACACGGTCTCTGGACGCGTCACACGCGGCGAAAAGGAAATCACCCTCTCAGCAAAAGAACACGCGCTGCTCGAATACCTCATGCACAATGCGGGTCTGGTTCTCTCCCGTGAAAAAATCGAAGACCATATCTGGAATTATGATTATGAAGGCGGTACAAACGTCGTCGACGTCTACATCAGCTATCTGCGCAAAAAAATCGACGACGGTCACGGGCAAAAGCTGATCCGCACCGTGCGCGGGCGGGGTTATATGTTAAGCGATGCCCGCTGACTGGAACAATGGAGAAATCCCTATGAAGAAAAGATCCATCCGTGCAAAAATCACCCTCTGGTTTTCCGCCGCTCTGATCCTGGTGGTGGTGCTTACTTATTTTGTCATTTTATCAGTCAGCAGAGGAATTCTCCAGAAAACCATCCGCGATACTCTGGTCACAGCTGTTGAAAACAATGTAGACGAAATCGAATACTACACTTCTCTTTACGCAGATACGGCAGCTAATGATATCGACTATTATGTACGTTACGGAAATGGCTATATCGAAATAGACGATGATTTTCTGGACGCAGTCAATGACGTCTATACCTCCCTCTGTCAGGCAGACGGGACGCTTATTTACGGGGAAAATCCGATTGCGCTTGACACTGCGGATCTGGATTTTCAGGATTCTGTCGTACAGCGCGTCCGGGTAGACGGCACTCTGTATTATGTTTTTGACCGTCAGCTGACGCTCGGCGGTCTGGAAGGGCTCTGGCTGCGGGGTGTCGTCTCGGAAGAACAGGGCGAGACCAAACTGTCCGCAATCTCCCGCACCTCTCTGATTCTCCAGCCCATTCTGGTTCTGGCCGCCGTCATCGGCGGTTGGCTGATTGCCGGACGTGTACTCGCCCCGATTCGCCAGATCGCGGATACTGCCGCCCAGATCCGCCAGGGGGATGATCTGAAAAAGCGCATTGAGCTCAATGACGGCAGCGACGAGCTGCACCAGCTCGCCAACCAGTTTAATGAAATGTTCTCACGCCTCGATCAGTCTTTTGAAGCGCAGCAGCAGTTTGTATCCGACGCTTCGCACGAGCTGCGGACGCCAGTTACGGTGATCCGTGCGCAGTGCGACCTTACTCTGGAGGAGGAAGAAGCCAGCCCGGAAGAATACAGAGAGGCTCTGGAGGTCATCCGGCGGCAAAACAAAAAACTGAGCCGACTGATCAGTGATATGCTGGACTTTGCCCGGCTGGAGCTGCAGCCGGAGCGCTATCAAAAGGAAGAACTTGACCTGAGCGCACTCGCAGAGGATGTCTGCTCCGACATGGCACTCATCCGGGAAAATAACATTACACTCACCTGCGAGTCAGAACAGAATATCCGTATCCGCGGAAACCGGGAACTTCTGACGCGACTTCTCACCAATCTGATCAGCAATGCCTATCGCTATGGCAAAACAGATGGGCATATCTGGGTATGCCTGCGCTCCGAATCCGGTCATTCTTTTGTTCTTTCCGTGCGGGATGACGGCATCGGTATCGCCCCGGAAGAGCAGTCAAATATTTTCCGAAGATTCTATCAGGCGGATTCTTCCCGCTCTGGAAAAGGAAATGGTCTTGGGCTCGCCATGGTAAAAGAAATCGCCGAATTTCACGGCGGCAAAATTCAGGTACAAAGCGAACCGGAATGCGGAAGCACCTTTGCACTCATTATTCAGAACGCCTGCTAAACACACATAACCAGGTAATCCTGATAAGCTTAATTTATTACAGGAATTCTAATCTTCCTTTAATGTTTGGCTGTTATCCTGTTGTCAGAAAACAAACCAATGCACAATTTACTCCGGTTCATAAAAAATATGCTTATAAACCAGTACGCATTCATTCAGAACCGATGCACCTGAATAAAAAGGAGGACAACACTATGACAAACAAATTTCAGACATACCTCAATCAGACCGGCAAAACCATCCTTTCCATCACCTGCGCTGCCATGCTCACGCTTTCATGCAGCCAGATTACGCTGGCTTCAGAACAAAGCTCCACAGCTCCCTCTTCCAGCTCAGACAATACCGCCGACTCTTCGATAAGCACCGGCACCACAGCCTCCGCTTCCACCGTCATCGGTGCGGAGGCCGCGCAAAATCTTGCTTTCGCTGACGCGGGTGTGGATCCGCTCTCTGCAGAATCTGTATTCACCGAATACGACTACGACGACGGGGAATTTTTATACGAAGTCGACTTCACCGTGGAAGATATCGAATATGAATACCAGATTCAGGCTTACGACGGCAGTGTACTGAAAAAAACAATTGAATATCTGGGGCTGAAAAAAACGATATCTCTGCAGACAGATACCACTACAACCATTACACTTGAGGAAGCGAAAGAACTCGCTCTTGCAGACACAGGGCTCACAGACGAAGAGCTGGAGCTTGTCACATTCACAAAGGAAAAGTCTGACGAGGACGATGGCATATCCGTATACGACATTGAATTTTATACGGATACCGCGGAGTATGAATACGAAATCAGCACACTCACAGGAGACATTCTGGAACTGTCCATAAAATATGGTTTCACTGCACAGGACCTGGCAAACAATACAAACACTGAGCGCGATAGCGCGGACAGCAGCAGCTTGGACAATACTGGCAGCAGCAATTCAGACAGTACGAATAGCAGCCGCACAGAAAGTGCTGGCAGCAACGGCAGTACAGACAGCTCGTCCGCTTCCTATATCAGCCTTGATGAGGCAAAAAGCATTGCTCTGGAATATGCGGGGCTTTCTGATTCGGACGTGACGTTTAAAAAGGCAAAGCTGGATAAGGAACACGGAACCATGGTTTACGAGATCGAATTCTATCAGGGCAGAACCGAATATGAATGCGAAATCAACGCCGTTACCGGCACAGTCATTGAATTCGAAGTTGACCACTAAAATCAGGTATGGGGTGTGGCGCAAGCTGCAAATTTCCACACCCGCCTGTGTGCATAACAAAAGCAGGCATATTGTGTGCCTGCTTTTCCTTATTCTTTACCCCAGTCCTCACCAGTTTCCCAATATGAGTAACTGCCGGTCTTTCTCGTCTGTATATCAATCTCTGTCAGATTTATAAATGGATGAACTATTTTCACAAATATGCTCCGTTTACTTATTCAACAAAGCCTTTACCTTTTCTTTCGCTTCCTCCACATCCTTGCAGTCATTTAAAATCTCAAGGATTTTCCTGGTCTGATTTTCCTCAGCCAGTTCTCTGATCATTTCACTGACATTCATGTCTTCTTCCATTCGTTCTCCTTTCTGGCTTTCCATCTGCCTGATTGGTTGAACTCGCGCCCAACTGCACATACTATATGATATTCTATCTAAAAAGTCAAATGGTTTGTCGTAAAATTACAGTCTGCATCTTCCACTCGTTTTTTGCGTTACATAAACACAATTTTAATATTCCTGACTCTCCATATAATTCATATATTTCACCACCATCAGCGCAATCTTGAACGTAATGGCGTCCTCGAAAACCCGCAGATCAAGCCCTGTGGTCTTCTGCAGCTTGTCCAGGCGGTAGACGAGCGTATTCCGGTGGATGTAAAGCTGTCTGGATGTCTCGGAGACATTCAGGCTGTTCTCAAAAAATTTATTAATCGTGGCCAGCGTCTCATCATCAAAGTCATCCGGGGATTTGCCGTCAAAGACTTCTTTAATAAACATCTTGCAGAGCGGGATCGGCAGCTGATAAATCAGGCGGCCAATGCCGAGGGAGCTGTAAGCAATCACCTTGCGCTCCTCGAAGAAAATCTTGCCAACATTCAGCGCCATACGCGCTTCCTTATAGGAACGGGAAACCTCCTTGATCTCACCGACAATCGTGCCATACGCGATCAATGCTTCTTTTTTCTTCTCCTCGCCGAGGGCATCCAGGATCTGCTCTGCGTAGCGGTCCATCTCCGGATATCCCTCCTGCTCCCCGAGCTCTTTCACGACAATAATGCTCTTCTCATCCACAGCCGTGATAAAATCGCCGGGACGGCCATTAAACAGGGTGCGAATACTCTCCACCGCACCGGATTCTTTTTCGTGGTTGATCTCCACGATAAATACCACGCGGCGAACCTCTGTATCAATATGAAGCTTCTTCGCACGGTTATAGATATCTACGAGAAGCAGATTGTCCAGAAGAAGGTTCTTGATAAAATTATCCTTATCAAAGCGTTCTTTGTACGCGATCAGAAGATTCGTCAGCTGAAACGCCGCCATCCGTCCGACCATGTGGACATCGTCACTGTTCCCATTCGCGAGCAGGACATACTCCAGCTGATGGTCGTCAAACACCTTAAAGAACTGGCACCCTGACACGACCTGGCTGTCCGCCGGTGAATTCGCAAATGGAGGGACGGACTCCCGGAAGTTTTCCGCTTCTGAAAAAGTTGTCGCCAGAATGACACCTTCTGTGTCCAATACACATAAATCCACTCTGCTGATTGATTTCACCCCATCCAGTGTCGTCTGTAAAACCTGATTTGATATCACTTCCATGCCCTCCTTTAGTATAAAAATGTGTGTCACACTCCTGCCATCGCAAATTTTCACAACGTACGCTTTTACCGTGTACACATTCAAGTTCTATGAGCCTCTAAAACAGAATCCCTGAAAACCGGATCGCCGTGTCTGTACCTCACTGCTGCCATTTTAATATATCCTCATAAAAAAATCAACAAATATTGTGAAAAATGCACGAAAAAATTTCAAATCCAGGCAACCAAAAACCAATTGCATGGGTAAAAATTACGAAATCCCCGGCAGCGCCGCCTGACGCTTCCGGGGAAGTGAAAAACATTTATAATAGATTCCTTTTGATGCTGTTCTGAACTTAAACTTCGTAATTGCTCAGTACCTTCACAATTACGAGGGGAAAGCTCATTTTAAATCGCTGCGCGATGGCGCTTTCCCCTGTAAAGTGTTTTTTCTCATACGTACTTCGCAGCAAGTGCGAAGTACTGTCTTATACAGTCATCAAACCTCGTAATTGCTCAGTACCTTCGCAATTACGAGGGGAAAGCCCATCCGAAATCGCTGCGCGATGGTGCTTTCCCCTGTAAAATATTTTTTCTCATACGTACTTCGCAGCAAGTGCGAAGTACTGCCTTATACAATCATCAGACTTCAAATAACAGATCGCCGTAGGACGGCATTGGCCACATTTCCTTATCCACGATCATTTCCAGCTTGTCGACCGGTGTACGCAGGTCGCTCATCGCTGTCATCACAACGTCATGGAAATACCTTGCCTGATCCGCGCCTTCGTCCATTGCACCAGCGGCAGCCGTAACCGTGGTCAGCTTCGCGAGCGCTGCCTTTGTCTCTACCAGCAGTGCACTGGTATCTGAGAGCAGCTCTGCCTGTACGGAAGTGTCCGCGCCCGCTGCCTTTACGGTATTGATCGTATCTGCGAGGCTCTTTGTATACTTGATAACAGCCGGGATGATCTGCTTGCTCGCGATATCAATCATGGACTTCGCCTCGATGTTGATCGCCTTCGAGTAATTCTCATACTTGATCTCTACACGGGACTCCAGCTCTGCTTTTGTAAATACGCCAAATTTCTCGAACATGGAAACTGACTTATCCGTTACCAGAGATGGAATCGCGTCTACCATGGATTTAATGTTCGGAAGCCCTCTTCTTTCCGCTTCCTCTACCCATTCCGGAGCATAGCCGTTGCCATTGAAGACAATTCTCTGATGCTCAGTCAGCTGACGTTTGATCAGGCTGTGTACCTCTGCGTCAAAGTCACCCGCATTTTCCAGAATATCGCAGGCGTCGCAGAATGCTTCTGCCACGATGGTATTCAGCACGATGTTCGGAGAGGCGATGGAATCGCGGGAGCCTACCATACGGAACTCGAATTTATTACCCGTAAACGCGAACGGTGATGTACGGTTGCGGTCGGTCGCATCCTTCTCCAGATCCGGAAGTGTCTTTACACCGGTCTTCAGGATACCGCCCTTGTTGGAATGCGTCGCCTCACCCGTGCTGACAAGCTGCCAAACCACATCCTGCAGCTGCTCGCCAAGGAATACAGAAATAATTGCAGGCGGCGCCTCGTTTGCTCCCAGTCTGTGGTCATTGCCTGGGTCAGCCGCAGACTCACGAAGCAGATCCGCATGATCGTCAACGGCCTTCAGAATGCAGGAAAGCACCAGCAGGAACTGGATGTTCTCGTGCGGAGTCTTGCCCGGATCCAGAAGATTGATGCCATCGTCCGTCGTGATGGACCAGTTGTTATGCTTACCGGAACCATTCACACCTGCGAATGGCTTCTCATGCAGCAGACACTTCATACCATGCTGGCAGGCCACGCGCTTCAGAGTCTGCATTACGATCTGGTTCTGGTCTACCGCTACGTTTGCCTCTGAATAGATCGGAGCCAGCTCATGCTGTGCCGGCGCCACCTCATTATGCTGGGTCTTCGCCGGAACGCCGAGCTTCCAGAGTTCCTTATTGACATCCTTCATGAAAGATGCGATCCTCTGGCGAATTGTGCCAAAGTAATGATCATCCAGCTCCTGTCCCTTCGGCGGCATCGCGCCAAACAGGGTACGTCCGGTGAAAATCAGGTCTTTTCTCTGAAGGAATTTCTCTTCATCTACCAGGAAATACTCCTGCTCCGGTCCTACAGACGGAGTCACTTTCTTCGAAGTCGTATTCCCAAACAGTCTCAGAAGACGCAGGGACTGTGTATTAATTGCCTCCATAGAACGAAGCAGCGGTGTCTTCTGGTCGAGCGCCTCGCCTGTGTAGGAGCAGAAAGCAGTCGGAATGCAGAGGATCGCGCCAGCCGCGTCATGACGCACAAACGCAGGGGAAGTGCAGTCCCAGGCTGTATAGCCTCTCGCCTCGAACGTTGCTCTCAGACCGCCTGACGGGAAAGAAGACGCATCCGGCTCGCCCTTGATCAGCTCCTTGCCGGAAAACTCCATCAGAACCGTTCCTTCCGGACTCGGCGCGGTGATAAATGAATCGTGTTTTTCTGCCGTCACACCAGTCAAAGGCTGGAACCAGTGTGTATAATGGGTCGCTCCCTTTTCAATCGCCCAGTCCTTCATAGCTGCTGCAATGACATCCGCTGTCGCCAGATCCAGCTCCTTACCCTCTTCAATCGTCTTCTGCAGCGCTTTGTAAACCTTCTTCGGGAGACGCTCCTGCATTACCTTTTCGTTGAATACATCTTCACCGAAAATGTCTGCTACGTTAAAATACTCGCTCATAATATCCTCCTCTTTTTCCTGATAAAACAAATATAGTTACGTCTTCAATCCTGACCATCCAGCAAGTGCGTGGTCGGGTTGTGACCAGTAACAAAACATAACTACTTCAGAACATCCGGTCACAGGTCTGTACCTCACTTCCGCTCTGAACTGTTATAATGAAATGAGGGCATTCCATGATCTTCATTATGGAACGCCCTCGTCACCTGTGTTTAAAATACTCTATTCTTCTGTAAAATGCAAGTAGAAATTTCGGTAAATCACGATATTTCCATATTTTTTACGAATTCTCACTGCTTACAGGGCAGCATATTGTATAAAATATGCAGTCCTGCCAGCGATTTTCTTCCTTCTCATTCCGGCAAATACCGGCTGCAGGCTCATTACGAATGGATCATTTACGTCATCTCTGTCACCTGCAGGCGCAAAGATATATCCGCTCAGGCCTTGCCTTCGCTGCCAAGAACAGTCTTGATCTTATGTGCCACAACCGCTTTTACATTCGCGCGGCCAACGGTCAGATACTGTCTCGGATCAAAGTACTCCGGATGCTCGAAGAATACCTGACGGCAGCCAGCGGTCAGACCAAGACGAAGGTCAGAGTCGATATTGATCTTGCAGACTGCAGATCTCGCTGCCTGACGAAGCTGATCTTCCGGAACGCCGATCGCATCCTTCAAAGCACCGCCGTTCGCGTTAATGATCTTTACATACTCCTGCGGTACAGAAGAAGCGCCGTGCAGAACGATCGGGAAGCCCGGCAGTCTCTTTGATACTTCTTCCAGAATGTCAAAACGAAGAGGCGGCGGCAGGAGAATGCCTTCCTCATTACGTGTGCACTGTTCCGGAGTGAACTTAAACGCGCCATGGCTGGTGCCGATCGCGATTGCCAGAGAGTCAACACCGGTTCTGGAAACAAACTCTTCTACTTCATCCGGCTGTGTATAAGAAGAATCCTCTGCGGAAACATTCACATCATCCTCAATACCTGCCAGCTTTCCAAGCTCAGCCTCTACTACTACGCCATGATCATGCGCATACTCCACAACCTTCTTCGTGATCGCAATGTTCTCATCAAAAGAATACTTGGAAGCGTCAATCATAACAGAAGTAAATCCGCCGTCTACGCAGGATTTGCAGGTCTCAAAGTCAGGACCATGATCCAGATGCATAACGATCGGAATATCCGGGCACTCAATAACAGCCGCCTCAACCAGCTTTTTCAGATAAGTCGGATTCGCATACTTTCTCGCACCTGCGGAAGCCTGCAGGATAACCGGGGAGTGCAGTTCAGCAGCAGCCTCTGTGATCGCCTGTACGATCTCCATGTTGTTTACATTGAAAGCGCCGATCGCGTAGCCGCCTTCATAAGCTTTCTTGAACATCTCGGTACTTGTAACTAATGCCATACTATTCAACCTCTCTTTGTAAATATTTTATTAACAGTTCAGAACAGTGATGTTCTCTGTAAATCAGGTTCAGTATACTACACATTCTCAGTTCTATCAATCCAAAATTCAGAAAAAATTCCCAATGGATCGGGTTCCATTCCCGCCGCGTCACTCCTCATCTTCATCTTCTACAATCAGCAGAAGCGTAGCGCGGTTCGAACTGTTCCCTGACGTATCAGTCACATAATAAACAAGCTGATAAATCCCGGCGGTGTTGACATCGTAATTCCCTTCTACCTGAATCCGCCGCCAGAGTGTATATTTATTGTCATAATCATCCGTGATCGAATCTATATAATCTGTCGCTTCAAAAGAATCACCGACCTGAATCGTAACCCTGGTCTGCTTCAATGTAATTCTCGGTGCGTCCGCGGCAAGCTCTTCCTCGCTCCCCGTCTGAATCTGTATCTCAGCCTCGGTATCCACCGTATCTGTCTCGGCGTCTGTTTCCGTATCTGGTTCCACGTCTTCTGTCTCAGACTTATTCCGAACCGTGGTTGTCTTCACAGCCGTTGTCTCTGATTCCGTCTCTTCCTCTGTCTCTGACTCAGTCTCACTTTCCATATTATAATCGATCACCCTGGTAACCTTTGCAATATTATTACGGCTGTCTTTCGCTACATAAATCACAGTCGCCTTCGCTTCGTCGCGGTTGGTAACGATCCGCTCTACTGTCAGGCTTTCTGATACATCCCCATCCTCATCATCTGTCGCAACCACACCTTCCAGAAGTTCTTCGTCAGTCATGCCGTCCATGTATACAATAGAGTCCGAATAAAAGATTTCCGGAGCTGTATGGTCTTCCGAAAAGTGAAAACAGATCAGCACTCCTCCCACAATAAAACACAGGGCAATCGCAAAAATCAGCCTTTTTTTCATTCTTAATATCCCCCTTATTTTTTCACACCGCCCCGGATAATTTCCGCCGGATTATCAACCAGAAGTCTTTTCGTATATCCGTAACCATATTTCTTTTCCAGCCAGTCAGCGCACTTCCCCAGATTTGGCTTGCGATCCTTGAGATTGTGCGCATCCGACGCAACATACCACACCAGATCCTCTTCAATCAATTCCCTGCAATACTGCCGGAGCACATATCCCGTATCTCCAAGCAGACTTCCCGCGTTGATCTGAATGCGGGCGCCCAGATCTGTGATCTCTTCTGCATGCTCAATCTCTTTTCGCATACAGTCATACCGCTCCGCGTGCGCGATCACCGGACGGTATCCGGCAGACCGCAGCGCCAAAACGCGCTCTTTTATATACGAAAATGGCGTACTTTCCCTGAATTCCGTGAGCACAAATCTGCTGCCTGCCATTGTCGGCCTGCCGCCGGATTTTAACGTCTCCACCATCTCCATATTCGCGTGAAACTCACATCCCATATATAGCTTCAGATCCGGCGCAATCCCTGCCGCCTCATCACACGCAGCCCAAAAAGCACGATATATACGCGGCAGCTCCGGTTCAAACATCTCCAGCCGATAATGAGGTGTGACAATAATTGTCCTCACACCATCCTCATATTCCCGGCGAAGCAGCTCATGGGTCTCTTCGATTGATTTTGAACCATCATCCACACCTGGAAGGATGTGGCAGTGAATATCATAAATTCCCTCCATGTTACCCTTTCATATACCTACAGTTCCATACACAGCCGGCAACTTATGCCTGCCTTTACACCGCTGAGCGCACTTACCGGTCACACCCCGGCCAGATTTACATTATTTCTAACTCTTCAGCTGTGCACTATCAAGGTCTTTTATTTATTTCTTCTTCAATGCGCAATCAAATTTAGTATACACTGGAAAAGTTCATTTTTCAAGAGGAACTTGGATATCCTGAAAAAATACCGGCAATTCCTGTCGGAAGACTTCCAGTATCTGCTGTGAAACCTCCCGGATCTGCGGGTGCGCGCCTCCTGAAAGACGCAGCTTCAGAAAATGTCTCCACTCGCGCAGATTCATAGTCATCACAAGCTCTGTCTTCAGTGAATTTGGCAAAATCGACCGTGCTTCCTGTGCGGACGCTCCGGCCTCAAGCATTTCAAAATAATACTTCTCTGCGCTCTCCATCGCGGCAGTCCAGATTTCATATTTCCGGCGATCCGTCGGGTCACCCAGATCATAATGGAACCCTGACGCAATATCAATAACGGAAATCTGGTTTCCAAATTTATCTTTTGAATAATTGCAGTAGCGTGTGCTTTCCTGTGAATAGCTTGCAATGCGGTGCCGCACAATCTCATGCGTCACACCTCGGTCACAGGTCACCTTTACCGTCACGCTCTCATGTTCAATCACAGACTCATGCCCGCTTTTGATAATTCCCGCAATGAACCTTTCTGCGGTTCCCTCGCCGATCCTGTCTTCGCTTTTGTAGCAGACTCTCCCGATCCGCTCAATTTTCTCCAGAATTGTCTGGTACTCTGCCATATCCAGGATTTCTACTTCCGGTCTTACGGCTATCATATTGTCCTCCATTCCTGGGCAACCGGACAGCGAATTTCCCTGATCTGTCTGGATTCATGGAACTTAGGATCTGTCGCGAAATTATATGCCCATCTTGCACCGGCTAACACGCGAATCGCAAACGATAAAATCCTCAGCGCAGCCCGCTGCGCCTACGTTTTTATCGCTTGTGCTTCA
>JAJPXX010000125.1 GCA_021205225.1 Lachnospiraceae bacterium | reverse complement strand
AAAGCTGGTCGTCCATTTATCAGTTTTCAGTTGCGATGCATGAAGAGGATTCCAGTCTGTATGGGTATATGAAATCCCTGAATGACACTTATTTTTCGAGTGGTTTTTTATTCTCATATGGCGCGTATGTCTTTGGGGATAACAATACAGATCCGTCGGATATCGGCTTGGCTTCTGGTGAGGCGTATAAGGGCGTGAATGTGCTGCTACAGCTGGCCAGCGCGATGAATGAGGAATGCATTGACTCTACGATTACATCCAATATCTACAGTAAGATGGCAGAAGACTCTTATTTTGCTTCCATTTCGACGCCGGACGTGTACACGACTTTCTATAAAGAACTTGTGCTTGCCTATGAAGAGGAAGGAATGAGCGAGGAAGAAGCACAGGCAGCGGCAGATGAAAACCTGGTTATGACGACGCTGCCGCAGCTTCCTGAAAGTGGAGATCTTACTGAGGAAAATCCGACATTGATCGACTGTAAGGCAATGGGAGGAATTAATGGTTACGCAATCAGTGCATACACATCTGCCCCGAATGCCTGCCTGGCTTTTATTGAATTTGCCACTTCATATGAACAAATTGTCACACGGAATGAATACCTTGGAATAGCTCCGGCCAGAGAGGATGCGGCGCAGGCAGTAGGCGGGATTACAGAAACGCTTTACGAGAACCTGGAAAACGGGAATATTGTGCTGATGCCATCCATCACAGAGGTAGCGCAGATCTGGACGCCCTGCGAGACATTCTTTACAGACCTGGCAAAGGACGCGTTCCGCGGGGATTCTGAGAAAAAATACACGACGGAGGAAGCGATGCAGGAAGGCCTGGAAGATGTCTGCCAGGAAATTTATGATGCAATTTATACACTGCAGTAGGAACGGAACTGTTATATACAGCGTGGCAACGAAAACTGCTGCTTCGTCCAGATACTGTGCTGCGTCAGCCCGGCGAAGCAGCAGAGAACAATCATCACGTCCTAAGTGAAAGAAGGGGGATTAATGGTGAAGAAACATCTCAGCTCATGGAAAGAATTCTGGGGTGGCGCCAGCTGGCAGGTACGCCTGTCAGCAGTATTTATGGGCAGCGGGCAATTTCTGTATGGCGCCAGAGTCAAGGGGATTCTGTATTTCCTGATAGAAGTAGCTGCTGTCGCTTTTTTTGCGGTTCGCGGGATTGGGGATATTATCGGTTTTTTTACGCTGGGAACCGTTGAAAGCAACGCGTGGCTGGGAATTGAGGGTGATAATTCTGTAGTCATGCTGCTGATGGGAATATTGGCCTGGATCGCTCTGGCGCTGTTTTGCATGGTTTATGTTTCAAATCTGAAAGATGCCCGCAGACTTCAGCGGGATGTGGAAAAGGGAAAACCAGTTGAGAACTTTCGGAAGGGACTTTCCAATTTTCTGGATAAAAAATTCTATATTACAACCCTGACCCTTCCGGTGATCGGTGTCTGTGTATTCAGCGTATTGCCTATCATATTTATGATTTTGATTGCATTTACGAACTATGGCGGCGATATTGTGCCTCCCGCACTGGTAGACTGGACTGGGTTCGGGAATTTTGTCAAAATCCTGACTCTTGGCCAGTTTGCCCCGACTTTCTTTAAAATCCTCGTTTGGAATATCATCTGGGCAGTCGGTTCTACTGCGCTGAATTATTTCGCGGGACTGGGGCTGGCATTGCTTCTGAATAAGGATTGTGTAAAGGGTAAGGCGATCTGGCGGGCGTTTCCGATTCTTGCGTATGCGATCCCGGGATTTATTACGCTGCTGGCATTTAAATTTATGTTTTCCTATGGCGGGCCGATTAATCAGATGATCGTAGAGGCAGGCGGCAAGGCTATCGGTTTTCTGGATATTGATGCGAAGTGGATGGCCCGCGTAATCGGACTTCTTGTAAACTGCTGGATCAGTACGCCGTCCATCATGCTCCTGGCGACAAGTATGCTTGCAAACCGGGATATGACGCTTTATGACGCTGCAAAAATTGATGGCGCCGGTCCATGGAAACAGTTTACAAAGCTGACATTGCCCTTTGTTGTGTTTGCGACGACGCCGGTCCTGATTGGCCAGTTCGTGGGGAATTTTAATAATTTCGGTATTTTCTATTTCCTGCGGGGCGGAATCTATACAGACGGCTATTTTCTGGCCAGCGATACGGACCTGCTGATCAACTGGCTTTACAACCTGTCGATTGACAACAATTACTACTGCATCGGTGCGGCGATCAGCCTTGTGATTTTCATTATCACATCGGTTGTGTCACTTGGGGTATATGTCAGGTCATCATCCTACAGAGAGGAGGATTCGTTCCAATGAAGAAAAAGCTTACGTTTTCAAGGGTGCTTGATACGGGGATTACTTACATTGTGCTGATTGTTGTGGCCTTTATCTTTTTCTTCCCCTGCCTGTGGCTGGTACTGGCATCTTTCTCACGGTCCGGTTCAATTTATTCCTTTGACGGTTTTTTCCCGTCCTCCTACAGTCTGGACAGCTTTAAAACGCTGTTTTTTGACACCACGATGTATAACTATCCGCGCTGGTTTTTAAACACGCTGTATATAGCCGGGTTCAGCTGCCTGATCAGTACATTCCTGGTGATTCTGACTGCGTACACGGTATCAAGGTTTGAATTCCGGATGCGGAAGCCGCTGATGAAAACCACGATGGTGCTGGGGATGTTTCCGTCGTTCATGAGTATGATCGCAGTATATCTTTTAATGACACAGTTCCATCTGATCAACCAGCGCTGGGGACTGATTCTGATTTATAGCGCAACTGCGCCGATGGGCTATCTGACTCAGAAAGGTTTTTTTGATACGATTCCCAAAGTGATTGATGAAGCAGCCCGGGTGGACGGCGCAACAAATTTTCAGATATTCTTAAAAATCAACCTGCCTCTGTCAAAGCCTATCCTGGTTTATACGGCACTGACATCCTTTACGTGGCCGTGGAGTGACTACATCCTGCCAAAGATGCTGCTGAAAGAAAAAGATCTTTACACCGTGGCAATCGGCCTGATGAACCTGGACGAGACAGAATTTACCCGGTTCGCTGCGGGTTCTGTGTTCATTGGCGTCCCGATTATTATCCTGTACTTCTTCCTTGTCAGGTATATGGTAGAGGGGATGTCCGCCGGGGCTGTTAAAGGGTAATAGCATTAAGAACTTTTATTCCCGCGAAGCAACGAGCCAAGTAGCCGTGCTTGCACGGATATTTGGCGACTGCCGCGAGGGTCAAATACCCCGATGCTTGCATCGCTACAAATTTGATGCCCCGTATGCTTGCATCGGAGTATTTGACTGTGCAGGAAACTGTTTCACTTTCTTTTATGGAAAAATCATGTTAGAATGGTAGCTATCAAAAAATATCTGTGAAGGAGGGTAACTGTATGAGAAAAGAAAGTACACGGCGAGTGAATCCAGTCAGATCTATCCTATTGGCGCTGTTTATGGTCTTTATGACTGTAACTGTAGCTCTGGGAGCTTCTGCAGTGGTGCGGGCAGATGGTTCTGTTACGCTTGAGGTACATTATCACCGCGAGGATGG
>JAJPXX010000092.1 GCA_021205225.1 Lachnospiraceae bacterium | reverse complement strand
CCTTCCGTTGTAAACTGAGAGTTATCGTTCATCCCGTATTATCGAATAATGTGCCATATCAGCGATACCTTGATTATTTCTATCGCTCTGGCGTAAAGTGCCCTCATACTTCATACCGATTTTCTGCATAACACGTCCAGAATTAGGATTGTTTACATCATGACCCGCATAAATACAATTCGCTCCAACCTTATCAAACAAAACATCAAGCACAGCTTTGGCAGCTTCTGCCGTATATCCCTTACCCCAGAATTCCTTTCCAATGACCCAACCTAATTCCATGCTGTCAATCTCTTCATTTATTTTTACTACAGAAATATTCCCGATAAGTTTATGTGATTCCTTTATTTCCATTACCCACTGATAAAATGCTGATTCCGAATATCCCTGTATGCAATAATTTATATATCCCCTGGTCATTTCAACATTTTGATGTGTAGGCCAGGTTAAATATTTTGTCACATCATCATCAGATGCCCAATTATTGAACATTCCTTCTGCATCAGCTATAGTAAATCGTCTAAGTATTAATCGATCTGTTTCCAATCTGATTGTTCCAATATGATTCATAACTGCCTCCACGTCTTCCAATTTTGTACTTGCATACCAGAAGTACTATTACTCAATTGTAAAATTTGTCTATGGCATTTTCATTTGCACAAATATACATAATAATAGCAAGGCTTAAACACGTAGAGCTACGCTATGCGTAGCTCTACGGTAGTATCTGTCGCAACAGAAATACTCTCTTATGGTTTCCACTTATAGGTAGGACTCACCATTGACCGTCATTACATTTGAGATGTCTCACTGATTATGCAACCTTCGCATAATCAATGACAGAAAATTCCTGTAGAAACTTTTTGGCGTTATTTACAATCATCTCCAGTCTCTTCATAACTTCATCTGAATACTCGATTTCCCCACACTGGTCACACTCTTCGCATGGCACATTTTTAATTACGATCAAACAATCATTATAAGTTACAACATGTGTCGTTGTAGCTGGTTTCATATCACCTTTGCAATAAAAACACATAATCAACGCTCCTTCCTCGTTTTCATATCAGGCTCAAATTTATCTTCACTCGGGTAATATGCAGTTACTATATGAATATAATCATCCACGCCTACTACCACATGAATTATCATTTTATTTACAGAATAGCCAAAAATCAAGCATGCGGGATTCAACCAATATTCCGGGTATTCCTCTATAATTTCTCCACTCATGATGCAATTTATTACATCTTCTCGACTGATTCCTCTTTGTTGTATTCTCGCAGATGCATGGGACGACCATTTTATTTTTGACTGACCACAAAGCTCCTTAATTTTTTCGATGTCCACCCTTTTATCATCCTCCTCTCCAGCTCAATTCCAATTTTACTCAATATTATAGCATAAATCGTCTATTACGCAATCCCTAAAATCCGAAAATGTGGGAACCCCAGCCCAGACCACAGCCCCTCATCAAACTTATACCTTGTATTCAAAAGCAATGTCACCCCGTCCATTGCCCTGCTAATATTGATACAATGTAACGATGAACGCACATACCCTTTCAACGATAATGCACTATGTTCATCGTTGTGGGGTTGATTATTCCGAACTTTCATTCTGTATCTAATAATTTTCTCAACGCTTCCATGTCCGGAAGAGCCTCTTTTAATTCATCTGACATATCCTTTGATGTCTTATAGGTTGCCACTCCCATTGGTTTTGAGTAATCCCTGATAACAAAATCCACAAACGCCTTGTTCATATCTTTGCAAAGAATAATACCTATGGATGGGTTCTCATGAGGTTTTCTTTCAAATTCATCCAAAACGCTCAGATACCCAGAAAGTTGCCAAGATAAGAAGTCTTAAATTTTCCAGTTTTCAGTTCAACCGCTACAAGGCAGTTTAACTCCCTGCAGAAAAACAGCAAATCGATATACCGGTCCTCACCAAAAGCATCCAGATAATACTGATTTCTGACGAATGCAAAACTCTTTCCAAACGTAAGAATAAAATTCTTTACATTATTTATAATCGAATTTTCCAGAACACGTTCATCAATGTCCGTGCGGTCTCTCACCCCAAGTTCTTCCACATTGATATAATCAAGAAGATATTCATCCTTGAAGGTATTAATTGTCCGAAAAGCCTGATCTGCAGAAGAAAGCGTCTGCATAAAATTATTGGGCAGTTGTCCCTGATGATGGTAATCATCCATGGCGATCGAACGTTCCAGCTCTTCCACGCTATATTTTTGCGAAGCAGATCTTTCAATATAGAATAAACGCTCGGTTCTATCCTTTACCTTTGACAAAATTGTTCGGTGATGTGTGAAACTGATTGATAAAAAGGCATTCAAAGAAAAGCTTTCGAGATTTGGCACTTGTGAGTGCCAAATCTCAACACTTCCGTCTAGCTGCAATTTGGCACTTGTAAGTGCCAAATTAGAATTATCAATTTGCGCCTCTGAAGAGTCAGCGACATCCAAACAAGACCATTCTTCATAGAATGTTCTCATATACCTCAAACTGCGAGCAGAAAAGCCTCTAAGTCCGGGGAGTTCCTTATCCAATTGATCACTAATAGCGTTAATTGCTCCTTTTCCCCAAAAGCCATTTCTGGAATTTTGTGAAATATATTTTCCAATGCTGTAATACAACAGCAACTGCTTTTCATTCACAGATTTCACGGCATCCTGCTGACTTTGTAAGATAGCTGTTTTAATAACAGATACAGCCTCATTATAATTCGTCATTTCACTCATAACCAGTATTCCTTGCCGTATTGTTCTTTAACATTTCTCATTACCTTCCACTTCTGAATCTATCGTCAAATTCTCGCACAAATAATATGATTTATAGTACCACATGATTCTGTATTTTACTACCTCTAAAATCAGAAAAAGGCACCCGGTTCTGATAAACCGAATGCCAATCTTATCGCTCTATGTCTTTATCTCCGTACCATTCTTTCTTTACAGTCCAAGAATCTCCTTCACCACTGCCGCGATCTCCTCATCCTGGCAGTTCGCGAAAAAGTATTCCTGGAATTTTTCTCCGCTCAGAGCGCCCTTTACCAGTTCCTGATCCAGCTCCTTTAAAATAGCAGTCAGCGGACGGTAGGTAACGGTCTTTACCTGGTCGAGAATCTTTTTGTTGCGCTGCTCCGGCACCGCACGCTCCCGCGGATACCCCTGGCCGCTCTCTTCGACAAACAGCTTTTCAAAGATATATTCCAGATTCAGGTCGCCGCCCCAGCCAAAACCTTTTGCGAACGGAATCGCAATCGCATTGCCGTCATTAATCTGCGCAAACGTATAAGCATCCAGCGCGTCCTCGACATATCCGCAGATCACGCCTGGGAAGGAATTGCAGGCGAGCATCGCGCCCTCACCGGTACCGCAGCCGGTAATCACATAATCCACTGCTTTGGAATTCAAAAGCACTGCTGCCAGGATACCAATCTGTACATAAGTCAGCTGACATTCATCCTCTGCCGTATACATACCATAGTTAAAAACCTCAAACCCCATTGGCTCTACAACCTTCTTCAGGGAATTGCAGATCATTGCGTTCTTCGCGCCCTGGCTGTTCTCATTGATTAATGCAATTTTCATTTTGCTCTCTCCTTTTGTCCAATTAGAAACGACTCCTGTGCCGTTTCCTGTTATTTATTCATGCCGGAGGGGCGTCTTGCCATCAAAGGCACGCCGACACTGGCTTTCATCCGTTATTCTAGTACATTCCGGATGTTCTTGCAATCCCTTTTTCCATCGGTAAATCATTTTACCATCATTCACGATGGATATGGCGCCTGCTGTTTGGACTGCGCCAGGACGCAATTATTTTCGGTTCCACGGCAGCTCCTCATACGAAATCCCATACGAACTGTGGTAATTCGCAAACAGCTGCTTCTTATCCGTAAATTCCTCCGACGACCCGAACTCATTCGACCAGGTCATATACCAGCACCACGGAATTTTCTCCTTCACAATGGCATCCACATCCGGCTGTGTGCCGACCTCCGCCAGCGCGCAGCTCTGTTCTGTCGGGGTTATCTGAATCAGCTCCCGGTAGCCGTCCGCCTGCGAATGGTGTGCATGCGCCGGCAAATAAGTATCCCTGGAAATAATATCCACCACATCGTCGCCCGGATAGCCTTCGGGAAGCACGGAATTCCACACCCAGAGCAGATGGTTCAGCCCCTTTTTCTCCGTAAAATAGTGATACATAAACTGATAGAGCTTCTTCGCCAGCTCCGGTCCCTGGCTGCCCCACCAGAACCACGTCCCATCCGACTCATGGAACGGTCTCCAAAGCACTGGAATATTCTCCTCCTGAAAACGGCGCAGATGAACCGCCATCAGATCCAGATCCCGCAGCATTGCCCGGTTCTCTTCGGTTCCGGCAGCCAATGCCTTCTCGCCGTCAAAGTCTGTATTTTCCGCGTAAAAGCTCTTATCCCTGCCGCCAACCGGAGAATACCAGTGCCAGGTCAGGGTCACAATCCCTTTTTTTCTTCCCCAGTCCAGCGCATTCTCGATCGTACCCAGATTCTCATAGAGTTCCTTCAGGCATGCTTCGTTGCAGGTGTCCCACCGGACATTCCCGGAATAAGCCAGCAGTTCAAACCCGCAGATAGCGGGAAGCTTTCCCGTCACTTCCTTTATATAATGAAGCTCCTTCGGATCCCTGGTCTGCGTATGCTGTCCAAGGAGGACTCCCTTTCCCGCCACCTCATCCAGATACTTCATCAGCGCTGCCGCCTCCGGCGCCGCATTCGCATTGCAGGGTGTATCGATTCGGCTCATACTTTTTCTCCTTCCAGACAATATTTGGGTTATTTTACCACATAATCGGAAAACAGTCCAGAACAGCATCAGAATGAAAAAAGTGCGAAAGGCGATTCGTTCTAAATAGTTTCTATTGACAGCAAACAGGAAAAAATTTAAAATGTCTTCATCAGAAACTTATCTTACAGACAATAAATCGTTTGTTCTGTCATTTCTGGCAAACGCACAGTTTGACGGAGCGCAAACTACAGAAAGCAGGCTATGCCCCATGGAATCTTTACGCGATAGACTTCAGGCGCTGCGCGAACTGCGCCTTTCCCGCACTCTTTCCAGAACCCGGCTGATCATGGGCGGATTTCTGATTATCATTCTGGCCGGCGCATGCCTTCTGATGCTGCCGTTTTCCACAAAAAGCGGAGAAACCACCACGTTTCTCGGCGCGCTCTTTACAGCGACCTCTTCCACCTGTGTAACCGGCCTGATCGTGTATGATACCTGGTCGCACTGGACCCTCTTCGGACAGCTGGTTCTGCTCATCCTGATCCAGATCGGCGGGCTGGGGTTCATTACAATCGGCACATTCGCCATGATACTCCTTGGGAAAAAAATCGGCCTGGCCGGGCGCGAGCTGATCCACGAGAGCCTGAATACGCTGCAGCTGCGCGGCAGTGTACATCTGGTGCGGCGGATTGTCTGCGGAACACTGATTTTTGAGGGGACGGGAGCGGTTCTCCTTTCGATTCGTTTTGTGCCGCAGATGGGGATTTTGAAAGGTATTTATTACGGAATTTTCCATTCCGTCTCCGCATTTTGCAATGCAGGCTTTGACCTGATGGGATACCGCGAGCCTTATTCCTCATTCTGCGCATACGCCTCTGATCCGCTGGTAAATATCGTACTATGTTCCCTGATCCTCATCGGCGGGATTGGTTTTATCGTGTGGGAAGATCTTCTCATCAACCGCTGGCACTGGAAAAAATACAGTCTCCAGACAAAGATCGTCCTTAGCGCCACCGCCGCTCTGACGGTCGGCGGCACACTGCTGTTTCTTCTCTCTGAAAGAAACAATCTGTTCGCCGGAATGAGTGCCGGAGAGCGCTTCTGGTGCGCACTGTTTTCCGCCGTTACCCCGCGAACTGCTGGCTTTAACACCATCGACACCGCTGCGCTGACCAACGGCAGCAAAATTCTGACCATGTGCCTGATGTTTATCGGAGGCAGCCCCGGATCGACGGCCGGCGGAGCCAAGACCACTACGATTGTCGTCATTCTGCTCCATATCCGCGCCTATCTGCTGCACAACCAGGATCTCACCGTCTTCGGGCGGCGTCTGGCTCCGGACGCGGTCAAACGCGCCTGTGTAGTCGTGTTTATCAATTATTTTCTGGCGCTCGGCGCGATCCTGATTCTTCTGATCGGGCAGAACCTGCCTCTGGCGGATGTTCTTTTCGAAGCCTTTTCCGCGATCGGCACGGTTGGAATGTCCACCGGCGTCACACGCGAGCTGAACACGCTCTCGCGTATCGTCATTATGATACTGATGTTCCTTGGAAGGGTCGGCAGCCTGTCCTTTGCCATGTCCTTTACCGAAAAGAAACGCCCCGGAAAGATTCGCTATCCGGAGGCGGAGATTATTGTAGGATAAAAATGTATTACAAACGCACACGTTTGCCACGCCAGACACCGACTGGAACGAAACAAAGAGCGTATTGCAAAGCAATCGTACACCTTACGCATCCGTGTGCATAAATAACAGAAAGTGGGGAAATCATAAATGAAATCCATCTTAATCATCGGACTGGGAGATTTTGGACACTACCTCTGCCGCGATCTGGCAGGGCTGAAAAATGATATTATGGTGGTTGACCAGGACGAGACAGCGATCGAAGATCTGCTTGACCTGGTATCCGACAGCCTGATTGCGGACTGTACCCGTGAGAATGTTCTCAAAAAGATCGGCGTCTCTGATTTTGATATCTGTTTTGTCTGCATCAGCGGCAATTTCCAGAGCAGCCTGGAAATCACCAGCCTGCTCAAAGACCTGGGTGCAAAGTACGTCGTCAGTATGGTGCGCAGCGAGGTACATGCAAAGTTCCTGCTGCGCAACGGAGCGGACGAGGTCATCCACCCCAACCGCGGCGCGGCAATGCGGGCGGCAGTCAAGTACAACAATGACCATATTTTTGATTACATTGACCTGAAGGATGGTTATTCCATCTACGAGGTCACACCTCTGAAAGAGTGGGTCGGCAAGACAATCCTTTCCTCCGATATCCGCGCAAAGCATGATATGTACATCATCGGCATCATCAGCGCAGCCGGACAGACAAACTTCATGCCGGATCCCCAGACTTCCATCCGCGAGGGGGACCACCTCATGGTTCTCGCGCACCGCGATACAATTGACCGGATGATGCGGAAGCTGCGGTAAAAATCCGCCCACGCCCCTGTGCGTTATAAGCACCGGCTATCTGTTTGGAAATAATCAGAAAACCGCGCGAAAAACCCTTCTGGCTCTATATATGGAAACACCCCAGAGGATAACAGGCTCTGGGGTGTTTTTCACTCACATCCGAAATTTCTTCCGCATCTCCTGCATGGTCGCTCTCTTCTGAAAGAGAAACAGCCCTGCCAGAGTCAAAAAACTGATACCGACACAGAGAATCGACGCGTACGGAATCTGCACGATCCCGGCCAGCAGAAGAACCATCGGGATGAAGCCGAACGCGCATGCCTGCACCAGATAAAATAAGTATTCCTGCTTTTCCAGATGCTGCACCTTCGCGATCACAGGAACAGATCCGAGTACGACAAGCGCCGCCACAGGAATCAGGAAATCGACCGACCAGCCCCGCCATCGCGTGAAGCGGTCCCAGAGGACGCCGATCACGGAAATCAGAACCAGCAGCCACATTTCATTTTTCAGCAGATTGCGCCGTTTCCGGTAAGCGACGACAACCAACAGCCAGGCGGAACCAACGCCTGCCGTCACGAACAGACTCCATCCAAACTGCCGGCTCATCATCGCGTCAATCATGCCGCAGATCACCACTGCTGCAATGCACAGGAAAGTAAAGATGGAAAAAAGTGTTTTGCTCTCTTTGGGACGTTCCTTTTTGTAACCCGGAAATTCGTTCTCAAGCTCCTGGTAAGGCACCCCGTCTTCTTTGAGGAGCCGCATAAAGTTCCTCTGAATGCTGTCCGCGGGAAGCTTTGAGGATATCCCGATCTCCAGCTTTTCTCCGTAGGTGCAGGAGCAAAGCTGCATGGTATCGGTGCTGCAAAACAGCCGGAAGGTATCGATGTAGGGCGCGTATTCCTCCGGCATACGGATAATGCCGACGTTGGAGCAGACCGCGGTGACATTCCTCGAACCCACGCTGGCCCCCGCTGCCAGGGCAAACTGCTTGATACCCAGCGGCACCGCCCGCAGAACAGGGTGCTTCTCCAGCCCGACCCAGGCATTCATACGCGCGGCAAGCCGCTTTTTATCCAGCTCCCGCTCAAACTGTCCTTTCACATGGGCGAGTACATCCGTGAATGTCGTGTCCTCGCGGAATTCATACCCCACTTCAATCCAGCCCCAGAAATTAGCCATCGACTGCGACGGAAAATAGTTGCGCAGATTTACCGGCACCATCAGGACAATCGGCCGATGCTGCCGCCGGTTCACCGGCACTTCCTCATGAATCGCAAAAAGCAGCATAGATGCAATCAGGATTGTGAGCGACACGCCATATTCCCGCGCTTTCGCAAGCATTTCCCGCACCGGAACTTCAATCTCCGTAATGCGCATCTCATCCTGCGCCAGGCGCTCGCCCCTGATCTGCACCGCAAAGTGCTTTTTTTCCCGTTCCTTCTCACCCTGGGCGGAATAATACTGTGAAAAGCTGTCCTCCTCCTGATCTCTTCCGGTCACTTCCGCATCCGGCTCCAGCTCCGGAAAATGTACATCCGGATGTGCGAGTACCAGATAGTTTTTGACAAGCTCCAGAAGGAAGTGCATTGCCCCCGTGCCATCCGTCAGTGCGTGAAAGACTTCAAAATTAATCCTCTTTTCATAATAAGAAACCTCAAACAGCAGCGACTTCTGGTCGCGGATGTACAGATTGCTGCAGGGCGGCTTTTCTTCCGGAATCACCATTGCCCGAATGTCCCGGCGCTCCAGATAAAACCAGAAAAGCCCCTTGCGCAGCACCGCCTGATACAGAGGATATTTTTCCATCGTCTGATCCAGGGCGCGCTGCAAAAGCTCCGCATCCACTGTCTCATTCAGCTGACAGTAAAAGCGGAAAACGCGGTTATTGCTCTCGCCTGCGGCTGCCGGAAAGGCCAGCCCAGCGTTGTCCAGCTTTCTCCACTGGGAATATCCAAATTCTGCCATATCCTCCCCTTATGATTTCGTTCCCTGATTGATAGAATGCTTTCAGCTCAAAGCCCCATTTTCAGAGCCCGGCCGACCACCCCCTGCGGATGGTATCTAAAGCTTTCTTTACCGCCGATATCATTCATTCTCTTTCAGGAAATTGTTAATATAATCAAAGCTCTCCTGCACATGCCAGAACTTAATCCCAAGCGCAAAAAAACCGTGCAGCGCATCCGCGATCCGATGCATTTCGACATCATTTCCGGCCGCCCGCAGACGCTCCCCATACGCTTCCCCCTCGTCCCGCAGCGGATCATACTCTGCTGTCAGAATCAGCGTACGCGGCATATTGTGCAGATCGTTCGCCAGGATCGGCGCGAAATACGGATTCTGCCGGTCTTCGGGCGCCTTCTCATACAATTCCAGATACCGTTCCATTTTCTTTGCGGTCAGCAGGTAACCGTCCCCATTCTCCCGGACCGAAGCAAATGCGGAATCCTCCGTGTAGCAGTTATTCAACGCCGGATAGATCAGGATCTGTCTCTCTATCTGAAGCTCTCCGGTGTCCCGCGCCATCAGGCTTAAAGCCGCCGCCAGGTTCCCGCCCGCGCTGTCTCCAATGACCGTCAGACCTCCTGCGGGCAGACGCAGCAGGGCTGGCTCTGTATTCTGGGCATCTTCCTGTGAAGCCCCGCGCAGCGGCATACGGCGTGCCCTGGAAACAAGCGTCTCCGTCTGCTGTTCCTCCTCATCGACAGGGCGTTCCCAGTAAAGCTCTCCCATGGAGAGCGCCCGCGCCGCCGCGTAACAGTCCCGCAGCCCGGTCGGAAAAGGATGCTCCGGCGCCAGACGATACTCCACTGACACGACCAGATGACCGGTCGCCTGCGCCATACGCGCACAGACCCGGTCGTAATTTTCCACGCTCTCTGTCACCCAGCCGCCGCCGTGAAAAAAAAGCAGTACTTTCTCCGCTTCCTCCATGATCTCCTCTGACGGAAAATACAGACGAAGCGGCACCTTATAATCTCCGTTATACACCTCTGCATCCAGTTTCCTGCAAAAAATCCTGATCGGATCCAGTTTCTTCAAATCAGCCAGCCGCCTCGACGACTCCAGCTCCATATCGCTGTAAGAAAGCGCATGGAGAATCGCTCTCATCGGTTTTGATATCAAATATTCGTCCTCTCTTCCAGCGTAATATTTATTTCATCGGCTCTGCCAGCAGCTGATCCTCCCAGCGCTGCAGGTTGCCCAGAATCTCCATCACTCTCGCATTCGCGTTATCTACCTGCCGGATCGCGTCATTGATTCTGGACTGCACCATCCAGTCTGCAACCGCACCGTCAAAAAAGAGATCTGCAAAGCTCAGAAAGCCGCCGACTTCTATATTAAAATTCATAGGCACATCAATATCACGCAATTCTTTTTTTAACACCTGCAGATAATACTTCGCGTCTTCAATCTGGCGCTGGGCTTTATCCATACGGCCATGCTTAAGCATCGTAGTCATCATGCCGCCGCCGAACAAATCAAGAAGCCCCCAGTTTTTGGCGCCTTTCAGTTCCCGCTGCGCGTTTTCCAGGCTGTCCAGCGCCCGGTTCGCAGCCGTGATTGCCTCGCGGACTTCCTTTAAGGTTTGCTGTGTTGTCATAAAAGAATTCTCCTCATATAAAATCCGTCGGCAATGTCAGAAACATCTCATACACCTCCGGGAATTTACGTTTCAGCGAAATCGGCCGCCCATCCGCCCCCAGAAAACAATGGCCGGTCCTTCCCGTGCAGCAGACTGCGTTGTCGCCTTCCCGCAGCACCTCGTATTTCAGTGTCAGACGGATTCCGTCGAATTTTTCAATAGCCGCCCGGATTTTTACCGTCTCGCCAAAATGAACACTCTTCCCGATCTTCGCCTCAATCGTGAGAACCGGGCTGGCTATCCCCGCCGCTTCCAGCTGATCATAGCCATATCCAATCTCGTCGAGAATATGCACCCTGCACTCCTCAAACCAGCGGATAAAATTGGAATGGTGGACAACCTGCATCTGATCGGTCTCATAATACTGAACCCTGTGAACCCATGGGGTAATCGTCTGCATCCCGCACGCCTTCTTTCCAGACTTTTTTCAAGCCTATAAAAGGGAGACACCCGATCAGCATCTCCCAAAAACAGTTTCAGATCAGACAAAAGACGCTCATCACGGCTGCTTGCCGATATAAGCAAGGATTCCGCCGTCTACATACAGAATCTGTCCATTGACAAAGTTAGACGCATCCGATGCCAGGAAAACAGCCGGTCCGACCAGATCCTCGGTCTCGCCCCAGCGGTTCGCCGGCGTCTTCGCGCAGATAAACTGGTCAAACGGATGACGGCTGCCGTCCGCCTGCGGCTCACGCAGCGGCGCAGTCTGCGGGGTAGCAATGTAGCCCGGCCCGATGCCGTTGCACTGGATGTTCTGCCCGCCATACTCGGAACAAATATTCTTCGTCAGCATCTTCAGGCCGCCCTTTGCCGCTGCATATGCGGATACTGTCTCGCGGCCAAGCTCGCTCATCATCGAGCAGATATTGATAATCTTGCCATGTCCCTTTTCTATCATACCCGGAATCACCGCTTTGGATACGATAAACGGCGCATTCAGATCTACATCGATCACCTGACGGAATTCCGCCGCAGACATCTCACACATCGGGATGCGCTTGATAATTCCGGCATTGTTTACCAGAATGTCGATCACGCCGACTTCCTCATTCACCTTCTGCACCATGGCAGTAACCTGCTCCTCATCGGTCACATCGCAGAGATAGCCCTTCGCCTCGATGCCAAGCTTTTTGTATTCCTCCTCGGCCGCGGCAAGGCGCTGCTCATTATGTCCGTTAAATACAATTTTCGCCCCTGCCTCGCCATACGCCGCAGCGATTGCGAAACCGATCCCATAAGTTGCTCCGGTGACCAGAGCCACCTTTCCTTTCAGTGAAAATGAATCCAGTACGCTCATGATTTTCCTCCTCCTTGTTTTTCAATAATAGAGCGCCGGGCGCAGACAGCGTCAGCTGTCGTCTTCCTTTTGCGCCCGTGCGCATCAAAGCATATCTGTGATCGCGATGTTGTCCATGTCGTCGAACTCCTGGTTTTCGCCGCCCATCGCCCAGATAAAGGTATAATTGCTGGTGCCCGCACCCGCGTGGATAGACCAGGACGGGGAAATCACCGCTTCCTCATTGTGCATCACAATATGGCGGGTCTCCTGTCCCTCTCCCATCATGTGGAAGACAACATTTCCTTCCGGCAGATCAAAGTAGGTATAAATCTCCATCCGGCGTTCATGCGTATGCGCCGACATAGTATTCCAGACGCTTCCCGGTTCCAGCACAGTCAGGCCCATGCAGAGCTGGCAGGTCTTTAAGACATCCGGGTGGATGAACTGGTTGATCGTCCTCTTATTGGACGTCTCCGCCGCGCCAACCGGGCGCTTTGCCGCGTCCTCGATCTTGATCAGGCGCGTCTCATAGGAACAGTGCGCCGGGGCGGAAACCATATAAAACTTCGCCGGAGCAGACGGATCCTCACTCTCAAATGTCACCGTCTTCGCGCCTCTGGTGATATACAGGCAATCCTTATTTCCCATCAGATAAACCGTACCATCCACAGTCACCTTTCCCGCGTTTCCGATATTAAAAATACCGATCTCGCGCCGCTCCAGAAAATAGCTTGTCCCGAAATTCGCCCATACGTCGATCCCCCGGTCAATCGGAACCGCATCCTTTACCGGCATACAGCCCAGGGTCACCATACGGTCCACATGACTGTACACCGCCACGACCTGATCGGCCTGATACAGATTCTGGATCAGGAACTCACTGCGAAGCTCCTCCGTCGTGTAGCGCTTCACATCGCGCTGGTTTGCTGAATAACGAATATCCATTTCTCTTAACTCCTTTCTTTATAGATAGCAGACCTCTGTTTGAATGACCTGCGTACCTTTCCTGATTTTATAGGCAGCCATCGGAAGAAACGTCTTCGGCACGATCAGATTCGTGTTCGGATCCGGGGTCAGTACCTGCCCCTTCCCGTCCCCCGAAAGCACAGTAACCGTACAATAGTCTCCCATGGTTTCTACGGCAGCAAAACTTTCATTCTCCAAAACACGAACGTTCCGTCCGCACGCGCTTTCTCCAGAAACAACGCCCTGGTCATTTCCGGAAACCGCAAGTCCTCGCTCTGCCGCAAGCGCAAATCCGCAGTCATAAGCTGCACACTCTATCTCACTTGTAATCCGATGTGTCCGAATATGGCCTTTTTCGGTTGGACGAATCTCCGTCTCGACCCGTATGTATGGAACTCCTGCCGCGCAGCTTCTGCTTTCCTTTTCCAGGCTTCCGGATTCTCCCCCGGCACAGGTATCCTGATCCTTACACAACCGAGCTGATTCATCCCCGGTATCCTCCACTGCAGCCAGCGCACCGCCAGCCATAGCCTGCAATGGCTCTGCGCCCGTCAGGCACACAGGCAGCGGCGACCATACGCAGGTAATCCCATCTGAATCAATCGTGTAGTCTTCCTCAATCGTATCCCGCGGATAATACCGTCCGCCGATCTCAAACACCAGCGTACTGTCCGGCGCGCTTTCATACAGCGTCAGAGGCGAACGCGAAATACTAAACCCAAAGCGGGAGGAGTAAGCAAACTTCCCATATTTTTCCAGCGTGTGGCTGTGTCCGTCCGCGTGGAGCCGTCCCGGAAGCAGCGCGACCACATTGTTATGGTTCCGCTGCATCAGCATCCCGGCGTGCGCAAGGTAATGCTGCCGCTCCAGCTCCGGCATCGGCGCACAGTCCGCCTGCCAGTATGGATGGTCGTCCGGCAGGGCGAGAAACGCGAACGCCAGAAGCGCCCAATACGGTGAGCCGGGCGCGTTATAGCTCTCCGACATTTGCAGATTCGGATACGCATAGCCGATCGTCAGAATTCCGGCATTATCATAAATGGGCTGATTCAGCCACCAGGTAAGGTGGCGGGTAAGAATGCCTTTTATCACCGACAGCGGCAGAACCTCCGTCCCGCTAAGCAGCGCAAAGGCGAAAAACCCGCCCTGCGCGAATCGATAGGTCATGGAACGGCCATAGGCAATCGACGCGCCGTCATCCGCAAACCAGTAGATATAATCCTGCGCAAAATCCCTTGCTCTCTGGCGGAATGCCGCGCAGCGCTCCGGCTCTTCTTCCTCCATAAACATGGCATAGAGAAGACCATAGGAAACCATGACAAATGGGTTATAATAATCCTTCTCTCCCCCATTGCCGTCCCGATACCAGCCGCCCGCGTCATAATAATCCTCCAGCATCGCCAGACCGGTTTCCATACGCTCCCGGCTGTAGGGCATCCCGCGCACCTTCAAAGCCAGATTCGTCACAATCGCGAACCACTGCCAGTTGCAGGCACAGCACTCATGTCGATTGATCTCCCAGAGCCATTCTGTGAGATTCTTCTTCGCTTCATCGCTCAGCGAATCCCAGACCTGTTCAGGAGCAAGCAGCATCGCGTAAGCGATCGCCGCCATTTCGCAGAACTTCTGGTCAAAATCCCGGCAGGTATGCCAATATTCCGGATGCGCCGGATCCGCCCCCGCGCTCAGGCCATTATTGTAAATTTCCTCAAAATCCCTGTATTGCGTCAAGTCATCGCGTTCGGCGCCCGCCCTACTCTTTTCGGAATCGCTTCGCATCCGTTCGCTCTTCCCGGAACTTCTCTCATCCCGGCCGCCGCCGGCCCAGAAAGGCGCCAGCCCCCATAGCGGACGCGCGAATGCTTCCATCGGCACGGTATCACTCTCATAATGAGCGCTCGTCACGCCAATCTCCAGGCGCGCGCCGCTCTCAGAATAAAAAGGCTTCAGCGGAGCCAGCAGCCTCATCAGCGCCGCCTGTGCTGCGTCCTTTGTCGAAAAATCTTTTTCCGTATAACGATAACGTCTCATCCCCTGTTTCCTCTTGCAGGCTTCTTTTTATAAATCTGATAATAGCATATCACACACAGCTCCCGGCGCGGGCCGCACTCCGGGCAGCCTTTTATTTCTCTGAACTACATTATAACCTCTATCGCCTGAAAATGGAAGTCAGAATTACGCTTACAACGCAAAAAAGGAGACCAGCCTTTTGGCTGATCTCCCGTAATCACGCGATCTTTTTTTCGCTCTTTCTCAACTTTATCATTTTTTCACAGTTGCGCCCAATCTATGAGCCTGAGACAATCGCACGTCTTTATTTGCTTGCCTGATAGTAATCGTTGTACAGGTTTACAAGGCTGGATGCGTTCTGCGCTTCTACCTCTGCTACGTAGGTATCCCAGTCAGCCTCAATGTCTGCCTGACCCATTGCGAACTTCAATGTCCAGGTATTGATTGTATCTGTCAGCGGAGTCGCCCAAAGGTTCGCCATCTCTGCGTCATCTTCGCTCATAGCGATTGCCGGATCAATCTCTGCAAGTTCTCTGTACGCAGACATCCTGTCATAATAATCTCTCAGCTCTGCAGAGAAGTTGCTGGTCAGAAGCTCCTGGCTGCCACTGTACATGAAGTTGCCGCATGCAAAGCCCTTCTCCATACGCAGGTCTACCTGATCGTCTGAGGTCTGAGCGATGGAAAGTCCGCCGCAGTAGTAACCGTCAGTCAGCGCATAGGTACCATCTGTAACGGTATAAGTATCACCCTCTACGCCCCATTTCGTCAAGGTCAAGCCTGCCTCAGAGTACCACAGCCAGTCTACGAAGCGCATCATCTTGATGAACTCATCCTCGCCCAGATCATTCAGAGCGGTGGAAGAAATGCAAACGCCGCACTCCAGACGGGACTTCTCAGCCTGATAGTTGTTGGTTCCCTTCGGAATGACAACCTCATATACGGAGAAATTACCCTCACCCAGCTGAGAGGTCAGACCATCAATCTGGGTTGTGTAAGAGGAGCGGCTTGTTGTAATCAAAGCCGTCTCGCCACGATAGAACTTACCATCTGCAGTATCATCCTCCTGGCTCCAGGTCTCCGGATCAAGGATGCCCTCGCTTACCAGGCGCTGTACAACGGTCATGTATTCTTTGTATGCATCGCTCGTTGCGCTGAGCTTATACTCATCTGCATCCCAGTCAAAATACAGACCTGCGGAGTTCGATGTGATGCCCCAGCCGCTGTAGATACCATAGGTAGCTGCGATCAGGTTCAGCAGGCAGCCGCCCTGGCCGTATCCGGAAGTAGCGCCGCACCAGCGGTCAGACCAGATATAAGCGGACTCATCAATCATGCCCTGCTCTACCATGTATCCCTTTACACCCACCAGAATATCTACGAACTCATCCCATGTCCAGCTTTCTTCCAGCGCTGTTACATCGTAGCCAGCCGCCTCAAAGATATCGGAGCGAACCAACAGAGAGTAGTCCTGAAGGGCCGTCTCTTTCAGACCCGGCAGACGATAATACTTACCATCTTCCTGAAGAAGGGTATCTACCTCTGTCTGAAGACCATAAGTCTCGATCATACCAGAATAATTTGTCATGTAATCCGCATATTCAGAAACAGCTACGATGCCGCCGCCGGTTACATATGCGGTCTCACTGTACATCTTCGGAATGATATACGGAGCCGTACCGCCGGAGATTGCCAGCGTTACCTTATCGGAATAGCTCGCGTTGTTTGCAACCGTGATGTCCAGAGAAACGTTGGTCGCTTTGGTGATTTCATCAAAAATACCGCCCTCTCCATACCAGCCGTCATTGATCGGATACGCATCATTGTCGTTAAAGAACATGGTGTAGGTCACCGGCTCATCCGAATAGAACGTTGTACCATAAGTATATCCCATATCTGCGTTGTAGAAGCTGCCGTCTCCATTATCGGTATCTTCGCTTGCGGAAGCGGAGATCGGTCCCATAAAACCAGCAAGCGCTACGCCCATCATGCCTGCTGCAGAGCCCTTCAGGAAATCACGTCTGGAAATTGTTTTCATTGTCTTTTTCCTCCTTATAATAAATTAATGAAATCTCCTTTAGCGAACGTCAGTCCAAAGCGGTTTTTCCGCTTATTGCCCCGATTGCAAAACAATTCCGGAGATCTGACGATCGCTATGTTTTACTCTATCATAAGCTCTTTCACAAGAGCAAACGATCCATTACCATCAACCCTTTACGCCGCCGAGCATCATGCCCTGTACGAAATACTTCTGGATGAACGGGTATACGCAGATAATCGGCGCCGCCGTCAGTACCATGGCGCAGGACTTGATATTTGACGCAATCGCAAGCGTCTCGCCCGCATCCTGTGAGGTAGAAGAGGATGCGGTGGAGATCAGGTTCCGCAGGTAGTAGGCCACAGGCCATTTGCTCTGGGTATCCAGGTACAGGAACGCATTGAACCAGTCGTTCCAGTACATAACCAGATAGAACAGAACCATGGTCGCGATAATCGGCTTCGAAAGCGGAAGCGCGATCCGGAAAAATACGCCGTATTTGTTCAGACCATCCATCTCGCCCGCCTCTTCGAGTTCCTTCGGAACCGTCTCGAAGAAAGAACGCATCAGGATTACGTAGTAGGTAGAAATCAGGGACGGGAGAAGGAATGCTGCTACGGTATCCTGCAGTCCCAGGTTGATCATCAGCAGGTAGTTCGGGATCATTCCGCCCGCAAAGTACATCGTAAAGATGATGAACGGTCCGACAAATTTATTGCCCCACAGCTCCGACTTTGACATCGGGTAAGCCAGCAGCGCCGAGAAAAACAGCGCCAGGCAGGTACCAGTGACCGAGTAGACAATCGTATTGATATAATCCGGGATAAATACACCGTTCGTCACCACATATATGTAAGTGTCTACGTTGAAATCTACCGGAAGCAGCCCTACCTCACCGGCTACAATCGCCTCATACGAGGAGAACGACTGCGCGATCAGATACAGGAACGGATAAAGCATAACCGCACAGATCACGATCATGAGGATCGTATTACATACAGTAAAGATACGGTAACCGCGCGAAACCTTGATCGCGCTGCCGTTATGTGTTTTCGCCATCGTAGTTCCTCCTTCCTTAGTACAGGCCTGTGCCCGCAACCTTCTTGGACACGTTGTTCGCCACAGTCAGAAGTGTCAGGTTAATCAGACCCTGGAACAGACCTACCGCCGTCGCGTAGCTGTAGTTACCGGAGCCAAGACCCATACGATAAACGTAAGTAGCGATAATATCGGCCGTCTCATAGGTAGTCGGCTGATACAGAAGGAAGACCTTCTCAAATGCGCCGGAGCCGCACAGCTGACCAATATTCAGAATCAGCAGCGTCGCGATCGTCGGAAGGATCGACGGCAGTGTGATGTAGATACACTGCTGGAACTTGCTCGCACCATCCAGATCCGCCGCCTCATACATATCCGGGCTGATACCGGCCATAGCTGCCAGATAGAGGATGGTATTCCAGCCTAGACCCTGCCAGACACCAGTCACCACGAAGATCGTCGGGAACCATTGCGGCAGGCTGATAAATTGAATCGCGCTCCCTCCCAAGGAGGTGATAAAGCTGTTGATCGGGCCGCTGGTGGAGAGAATCTCACGCACCATACCGGCTACGATAACCATGGAGATAAAGTGCGGCAGATAAGAGATCGTCTGCACAACCTTCTTAAATCTGGTATTCTTTATCTCATTCAAAAGTAATGCAAAAGCAATCGTGATCGGAAAGCTGATGATCAGATACTCAAAATTCAGGATCAGAGTATTCCGGAATGCTCTCCAGAAATTAGAGTCTCTGACGAACTGCTTGAAATACTTCAGTCCGCTCCACTCATCTCCGAAAATACTGCTGCCCGCGCGATAGCGGCGGAAGGCGATGATATTGCCCGCCATCGGAATGTAGCGGAAGACAATGTAATACACAAGCGGTATCAGCATCATCGAGTACCACATCCAGTACTTGCGTATGTGCCTGCTAAAAGACTCCCTCGGGGGTTTTTTAGCAGAAACAGCGCTGTTGTTGGAATTTTTTGTTGTCCCAGCCATTGTTTTCTCCCTTCTTATTTGTTTTTTCGTCCTAAGGATGTTCACATTATTGCACAATTATTTTTTCGATGCTTACCACATTTTGCGCAATATGCCGTCAATTATTGCTTTTTTTGTTTTTTCCCCCGTCAAGTTGCCTTTTCAGCGGGTTTCCTGCCATTTTCGCTGAAGTGAATAGTTTATTTACACGCCAAAATTT
>JAJPXX010000053.1 GCA_021205225.1 Lachnospiraceae bacterium | reverse complement strand
TCAAGAGCTTGAGTTTGTGTAAAATTCACTCTTGACAAAGGTCACTTCATAACAGAAAGTTACAATTTAAAACAATCTTAACTGTTCAGTAATTTCACAGTTACGAGGAAAAGCCCATTTAAAATTGCTGCGCAATGGTTTTTCCACGTATTTCAAATGTTTTCATACGGTCTTCGCAGCAAGTGCGAAGACCTGTTTTGAATAGTTACAAATAATCAGTTGGATTTTTAACATTGATCTAGCGGATTATTTTATGGTAAAAGAAGGAGAAAGCCCAGGGTGTAATACCTCTGGGCTTTTGGATGTGTGCTCAATGATTTCGTTTGTTTCTGAATACTATACCAGCTTTTCATACTTTTTTGAAGACTATTCTGTTTACAGGGGTAAATGGATGTGTTATATTTTCTTAGGGTCATGAACAGGAGGAGATCATTATGTCAGTATCAGATGCAATGGTAAAAATGATTCAATTTTACGCACGGGGATCGGCGGCGAAGAGCCATCACGACATCAATCATTTTCAGAAGGTATGGGCATTTGCGAAAACGATCGGTGAATTGGAAGGTCTGGACGCATATACGCGGGAAACTTTGGAACTTGCGGCGATCGTGCATGACATTGCCTGCCCGCTTTGCAGAAAAAAATACGGTGATGCGGATGGAGCGCATCAGGAACTGGAAGGACCTTCCATGGCCAGGGCGTTTTACGAGAATATGGGGTTGCCGGAGGCACAGCTGGAGCGGATTTGTTTCCTGGTAGGGCATCATCACACACTGGATCAGGTGGATGGAATCGATTATCAGATTCTGCTCGAGGCAGATTTTCTGGTGAATGCGGATGAGAGCCAGGCAAGGAAAGATCAGATCGTGCGATTCCGCGACAGGGTCTTTCGAACGAAGACGGGGACGGAATTGGTGAATGTTATTTATGGATTATGAGTTTGTTTACTCAGGGAAAGTAGCCGTGTCTGTTTCATATTGCCATGGGATTGGTGCGTACAGCCAATTATTTGAAGATAGGAAAATTGGCCTGTATACAGGTATGTTTTCTGTAATTGGATGGGGAGAAAAGTATGCGGGTAGCTGTGATTTCAGATACGCATGATGTGTTGCGGGAGGAAGTTCTTGAGCAGATTCGCCTGGCGGACGCGGTGATTCATGCCGGTGATATCAGCAAGCCTGAGATTGTTGATCGGATGAAAGCAAATCTGCCAGAAAAAAGCATTTTGTATCTGGTACGAGGAAATGCGGACGGGGACTGGGCAATGCGAATTCCGGAGACAATGGAATTTCAACTTGAGCAGGTACATTTCTTTGTGGTACATAACAGGAAGAAAGCAGTGATTCCGGAGAAATGTGATATTGTCATTTCCGGACATACACACAGATTCCAGGCGGAAACAGCGGATGGGCGCTTGTGGCTGAATCCGGGTGCCTGCGGACGGAGACGTTTTCGCTCGGAATTGTCCATGGCTGTGCTGCAAATCGAAGGAAACAGCTGGCAGACGGAAAAAATCAGGATCGGAGCGGAAGACGTGCCTGCTGAGAAGTCGGTGTATTCGGACGCCGCAGCAAATTCACGTAATAGTGGGAGTGCCAGCGGTGATCCGATGGAATTATCATCGGGAGCGCTTCTTCTTCTGATTTCCGGGATTCTGAAAAGAATGAACAGGGGAAAGACAATTTCACAGATTGCGGGAGAACTGAATTTAGAGGAATCTTTTGTAGAAGAGATCTGCCGGATTTCCGTCACGCATCCAGGAGTTACCGCGAATGGAATATTGGATAAGCTGGAAGTAAACCGGCATATTGGAGCTTAAGGAAGCGGTTCGTGAGTATGAACGATGTGCAGATACGAAATTAGGCAGGCTCATTGCTAAAAGAGAATTACCGGTTTTGCAGTACGCGAAAAAGGTGATAGATGGCGGGGACTGTGATGATTCTGAACGGTTACGAAAAGAGATTTGGGAGCAGAAATGACACCGATACGGAGCAGGCTTTTTGAGTTACAAGATATCAGGTATGCGGATTTTCAGAGCAATCTGACACCGACGATTTCCAGGGAAAGATTCATTGGTGTGCGGACGCCTGCTCTTCGCGCGCTTGCGAAGGAGTATGCGAAAGAGGCGAAGGCAGTAAAAGCAGTAAAAGCGGATACAGATTCAGCCGCTGATACAGTAAATGGAATTCCTGCGTTTATGAAAGAACTGCCGCATTATTATTTTGAGGAGAATCAGCTGCACGCATTTCTGATTGCGGAGGAAAAGGATCTTTCTGTCTGCCTGACGGAGCTGGAACTGTTTTTACCTTATATCGATAACTGGGCGACCTGTGATCAGCTTTCTCCGGGCGTCTTTAAAAAAGAGCCGGAAAAGCTGCTTCCATATATTGACCGATGGCTTGATTCTTCCCATATCTATACGGTGCGCTTTGGAATTGGCATGCTGATGCGTTATTTCCTCGATGACAGGTTTGAGGTAAAGTATGCGGAGCAAGTAGCAGCGATTCCTTCTGACAGAGTGTACTTTCGCAGCATGGATCAGCCGGGACGTTCAGACGAAAATCAGCCAGAGTGTGCGGATAAGAAAGAGCCGATGGCTGGCGAACGGCCGTATTATATTAGCATGATGGTGGCTTGGTATTTTGCTACGGCCCTGGCAAAGCAGTATGATTTGATTTTGCCGTTTATAGAGGAGAGACGCCTTGACCCGTGGACGCACAATAAGACGATACAGAAAGCAATAGAAAGTTACCGGATCACACCGGAGCAGAAAGCGTACTTAAAGACGCAGAAAATCCGGATGTAAGGTAATTGTTTAGAATCATATTAGATGAAAAAAATGGAACGGAATGATATTGGCGGTGGTTTTGCTCGAATCGAAATGAAAAAGAAACGCAGAAGTAAAGATGCGCAGGTTTTCTGCGAGGCACCGTTTTGCTGACATGGAGGGCATTTCACATGACTTTGAGTACCTATTTATCCTTTGTGGCCTATGCGTGTGCGACTACGGTTCTGCCGGGTCCCAATAATGTCCTTCTGCTGGCGGCTGCCGGACAGTTTGGCTTTCGCCGCTGTATAAAGCTGCTTCTGGGCATCTGGAGCGGCCTGGTGACCGTGATGCTGATCGCGGGAGGGTTTTGCAGTGCCCTGGGGACGCTGATTCCGTCTGTTGCGCCCGTTTTTAAATACGTGGGAGCCGCCTATATTTTATATCTCGCATACAAGACATTTCGGCGCAGCCCGGTTGAGACAGAAGGGCAGAGCGTCGAAAGGCCGCTGACCTGCTGGAATGGCTTTCTGCTTCAGTTTCTTAACGTTAAGGTTATCATGCTGGGGCTGGCGTCTTATCCCGGTTATTTTCTGCCCTATGGACACAGCGTCTGGCTGGTAGTTCTGTTCGCGCTGACCATGACCGCCTGCTGCGGCCTGGGCAATCTGATCTGGGCGGCCGCGGGCAGCCTGCTTTGTCCGCTTTACAACAGGTATTATAAAGCCGTAAATGGTGTGAAGCCGCTGCTGCTCGTTTACTGCGCGTCGAAAATCATTTTTCTGTAATGAATGATTTTTTTATAAGGGAACCCCTTTTTGT
>JAJPXX010000212.1 GCA_021205225.1 Lachnospiraceae bacterium | reverse complement strand
AAATCCACCGGAAAATCACAAATTTTGGCGTGGAAATAAACTTTTCACTTCAGCGGACTATTCGTCCTCTTCCTTCTTCGTCTTGCGCTGTGCTTTCAGCTTGTCCTCCAGATTATCAAATTCTCTCTGTTTCAGTTCCTTCGTGACATCTGTGTAAATATCCATCGTCGTTGAAAAATCCGCGTGGCCGAGGACATCCTGAACGACCTTCATGTTGACGCCAGCTTCTACCAGACGAGTCGTAAAGGTATGGCGCAGGGAATGACAGGAGAATTTCGGCAGCAATACCGGATTTTTCAGGCCTTTGCTAAGCTGCGCATCATTACACTCACGGATTATGCGCCTGAGTGCTTTATTGAGTGTACCCTGATGCTGCACATTTCCGCCCTATAAGGGCTCGTTCCCGGCGCAAGGGTCTAAAGACCCATCGAGTAGTCCGCCAGCCGCAACATCAGTTACTTGCTAAGCCCCTTGGGCTTACTTTTTATTGCTTTTGATTACTGGCTCACCCGTAAACGGGTCAATATACTCTTTTAAAGACATCTGATCATATTCCAAATCTTCTTTCAGCTGATTTCGAATATACTCTTCAATCTTTTTTGCATTTTTTCCTACAGTATCTACATAATAACCTCTGCACCAGAAATGCCTGTTCCCATACTTATATTTGAGATTTGCATGTCGCTCAAATATCATAAGCGTACTTTTACCCTTTAAGTACCCTACAAATTCCGATACGCTCATCTTTGGCGGAATCTCTACCAACATATGTACATGATCTGGACATATCTCCGCTTCAATAATGTTTACTTCTTTGCGCTTACATAACGTACTTAAAATATTTGCAATATCCTGCTTCAACTCTCCATATATTATTTTTCTTCTAAATTTCGGTGCAAAAACTATATGGTACTTACAATTCCACGTGGTATGTGATAAAGTATTATTGTCCATTTGGACTACCTCCTTTGATTAATAAAACGGTTGGCGAACCTGTTTTTATTATATCACTGGAGGTTTTTTACACAACGCTAAAGCTGTCCCAACCACCCGCATAGCAGGTGGTTTATTTGTTCTCCAAAGCTCCGTTTTTCGGAACAACGAAAAACGGAGCTTTGGAGAACAGGGCCATGCCCTAACAAAATAATGAGCAGCCGTTCACAGACGACTGCTCATTTCACCTATCCATATTCAATTAACGTTGCCGTTCTCACTTATCACCCGATTTTTACGCCATAACCCTCTATAACTTTTCAAAAAAGTCCTTCTGTCTTGGGCAAATTCTGGGCAAATCGTAAATTGGGCAATTCAAAAACCACAATGTATTGTAATTTGTTTCGTTCTAAACCACTATATATTGTGGTTTTACTTCTCTGTGCTACGCATCGTCGGGAACAGCAATACATCTCTTATGGCAGGTGAGTCTGTGAGTAGCATCACCATGCGGTCAATGCCAAAGCCAATGCCTCCTGTCGGCGGCATCCCAAGCTCAAGCGCATAGAGAAAATCTTCATCGGTCGTATTAGCTTCTTCGTTTCCTAAAGCGAGCAGCTCTTCCTGCTCTTTAAAACGCTCGCGCTGGTCGATCGGGTCATTCAGCTCGGAATACGCATTTGCCATCTCCCAGCCATTCATATAGAATTCAAAGCGCTCAACATAATCCGGGTTCTCCGGCTTTTTCTTGGTGAGCGGCGAAATCTCAATCGGGTGATCCATCACAAAGGTCGGCTGAAGCAGATGATCTTCGACAAATTCCTCAAAAAAGAGATTAAGGATATCGCCCTTTTTATGATGCTTCTCAAAAATTACATGATGCTCTTTCGCCACTGCCTGGGCTTCTTCTGTCGTATAGATTTCGTTAAAATCAACGCCTGTGTATTTTTTCACTGCGTCAACCATGGTAATACGCTCAAACGGTTTTCCAAGATCCATCTCGATACCGTTATAGGTGATCGTGGTCGTTCCGAGCACTTCCTGCGCCACATGGCGGTAAAGGTTTTCGGTCAGATCCATCATGCCATGGTAATCGGTATAGGCCTGGTAGAGTTCCATCAAAGTAAATTCCGGATTGTGCCGGGTATCAAGTCCTTCGTTGCGGAATACACGGCCAATTTCGTATACGCGCTCCATACCGCCCACAATCAGGCGCTTCAGATAAAGCTCCAGAGAAATGCGGAGCTTCACATCCTCATCCAGGGCATTATAATGGGTAGAAAACGGACGTGCCGCCGCACCGCCGGCGTTGGCGACGAGCATAGGGGTCTCTACTTCGAGGAAGCCTTCGCCGTCGAGATAACGCCGAATCGCGCTGATAATCTTCGAACGCTTCACGAATGTATCCTTTACATCCTGGTTCATAATCAGGTCAATGTAGCGCTGACGGTAGCGCATATCGGTATTCGTCAGACCATGGTATTTCTCCGGGAGAATCTGGAGACTCTTCGAAAGTAAAATAACCTGTGACGCGTGAACGGAAATCTCACCCGTCTTTGTCTTGAACACAAAGCCTTCAATGCCAACGATATCGCCGATATCCATCTTTTTAAATGCCTTGTATTCCTCTTCTCCGACAGAGTCGCGAGCTACGTACGCCTGAATGGATCCCTGGAGATCCTGCACGTTGCAGAACGAAGCCTTGCCCATGACACGTTTTGACATCATCCGCCCTGCCACACGGACTGTTTTTTGCTCAAACTGTTCAAACTGCTCTTTGATTTCCAGGCTGTGGCTGGTCACGTCGTATTTCCGGATCTGGAATGGATCATTTCCGCTCTCCTGGAGTTCTTTTAATTTATCGCGGCGCACCTTTAATAGCTGCTTTGTGTCAACTGTCTGTTCTGTCTTCTGCTCTGCCAATTTACTCACTCCTCATCTCATATTCGTATAAAACACCATGCGCTTCTTCATCCCCGCGAAGTAGCAGGCCATATCCGTACCCAGCACGGATATTCGACTTTTCATTAAGCCGTGCGCTGAATCGCAAGAACCTTATATTCCATGACGCCGGCCTGTGTCTCTACAGAAATCTTATCGCCGACAGAATGCCCGATCAGAGCTCTGCCTACCGGCGACTCATTGGAAATCTTTCCCTGCAGGCTGTTCGCTTCAGAAGAACCTACGATCTGAAAATCCATCTCTTCTTCATATTCTTCGTCATAAACCTTTACGGTGCAGCCAACATTGATCTTCCCCGCGTCAATCTCATCGTCTACGACAACCTCTGCATTCTTCAAAAGCTTGCCGATCTCCTCGATTCTGGCTTCAATATCGCGCTGCTCATCCATCGCCGCGTCATACTCAGCGTTCTCAGAAATATCCCCCTGCTCTCTGGCTTCTTTGATCTTCTCAGCCACCGCTTTTCTTCTGACAACCTTCAGATCATGAAGCTCATCCTCCAGCTTCTGTAATCCGGCATAGGTCATTAAGTTCTTTTTTTCTTCCATAAAAAATCACACCTTCCCGAAACCTGTCTTTTTTAGGTTTGCACTGGAATTGACAAAAAACGTCATTTCCTATAACTGTGACAAGCGCGGGCATTCAATCAAATGCCTGCGCTTCACAGTTACAGTATTTTAGCGGATTGCTTATGGT
>JAJPXX010000136.1 GCA_021205225.1 Lachnospiraceae bacterium | reverse complement strand
CCTTGCCATCCGAAAATGCCGTGAGGAAGGGATCATGACTGAGTTTCTTAACAGACACAGCTCGGAGGTGGAAAACATGCTTTTTACTCGGTGGAATTGGGATGATGCTCTGGAAGTAGCAAAAGAAGAAGCGATAGAAATAGCAAAAGAGGAACTCAGAGACACAGTCAAGGCGGAGGTCAAAGAAGAAATGGAGATGGTCAGAAAAGAAACTGAAAACGCCAGAAAAGAAACTGAAAGCGCCAGAAAAGAACTGAAAGCGCCAGGAAGGAAACAGAAAGCGCTAAAAAAGATGCGGATGAGGCCAGAAAAGATGCAGACAATGCACGGAAAATGGCAGAAAATGCACTGGCTGAGTTGAAACGAATTAAGGAACAGTATGGAATTTCCTGAAGGTTGCACAAATAGTGATGATTCGGGCCATACACGCAGAAGGTATGGCTCTTTTCTCATCTGAGCCGCGAAAATCAGAACATCAGGCACCTGTCACCGGCACGCAGCACCCCTGGTATCATCATAGTATTGTGCCTGCATATTCCAAAGCTCCTGATACTTTCCGTTTGCATCTGCCATAAGCTGTTCATGACTACCCAGCTGGATCAGACGACCTTCCTGGAATACTGCGATGGTATCGCAGAATTTACAGGATGACAGGCGATGGCTGATGTAAACGGACGTCCTCTCTCCTGTGATTTCATTGAATTTCGCGTAGATTTCTGCTTCGGCGATCGGATCCAGCGCGGCTGTCGGCTCGTCCATGATGATGAAGGGCGCGTCTTTGTAAAGGGCGCGGGCAATCGCGATTTTCTGCGCCTCTCCCCCGGAAATCTCTACCCCGTTTTGATCGATGTCCTTGTAAATACTGGTGTCGAGCCCATTCGGCATCGAAGCCAGCCGCCCGGCGAATCCGCTGCGCTCGATACAATCCTGCACTTTCGCTCTGTCGTACTTCGCACTGCCCGCTACGTTTTCCCCAACAGAGGTTGCAAATAGTTTAAAATCCTGAAATACCACAGAAAAGATCGCCATATAGTCGGTCCGGCGAAAGCTTCGGATATCGGTTCCGTTTAAAAGGATCTGCCCTTCTACAGGATCGTAAAGCCGGCAGAGCAGTTTGATGAAGGTCGTCTTTCCTGAGCCATTCTCTCCAACAATCGCAAAGTGACTGCCAGAGGAGAGCTTCAGATTCACATGGCGGAGTACCCAGGTCTCGCTTCCGGGATAATGAAAGGATACATCGCAAAATTCGATCTCGTACGCTTCATCCGGATGCCGCTCCAGGGCGCGGCCACCATCTGTGCTCTCGTTTTTCAGATCCAGGAATTCAAAAGCTACACCCACAAAGCGGGCATTCGTCCGCATCTCCCCGACTGCCTGCAGGAACCGGGAAATCCCGAGGAACATGTTCGTGATCGCTCCCACATACTGCGTCACACTCCCCACGCCGAACGCACCGGCCCAGGCTTTCAGGCAGACAAACAGATACACCAGTCCCGTCAGAAGCCTGGAGATACTTTCCGAGGCGGCCATCCACAGCCCCATCGGCCCCCTGCCCCAGCGGACAATCTGCGATCTGGAGCCATAATTCTCATCCATCTTCTGCGCGTAAGAGGCACAGACCTTCTCCTGCTGATAGACACGCATCTCCGCCGCCCGTTTCCGGTCTTCCCCCCATAAAACCATAGAAGAAATAGAACCGGTTGTTCTGCTGCATTTCATCCACATTCTTTCCCCAATAGGCGTTGCCCCGGTTTGCGCAGGAAGAGACGCTGACCGACACCAGCAGCATTCCCGCCAGGATAAGAAAGATACTGAGCGGATGATTCAGAAAAGCATAGCCGCTTTCCGCCGGAACCCGAGAAAGGAACAGACCGGCGGACAGGGCAACACCGCCGACGATCTGCATTCCGGCCGTCAGCATCGTCTCATAGACAGACAACGTCCGGCGGATTCCCCACCCGCCCCACATATCATTGTTTGTCATCTGCGTATAGAGATCATAAGAAGCCTGATGATCCAGGATCTCATAATCCATCTCATTCATCTTTTCCATGGAAATCCAGTCATTGACGCGAACCATGGTGTCGTTCTCACAGACCTTCCAGTGCTCCAGGATTCCAGTAATCAGCGAAAGAAGCGCTGTCAGAAGCAGGGTGAGCGCAATCAGGCGCGCAAGCCGCCCCGGATCCCGGTTCCCGGCCAGTTCATTGATAATCTGCGCGGAAAACCAGATCGTGACATAAGGCGACAGCGCCTTAAAAAGCGCGTAAAGTGTCATAGAGCAAATCACCTTCGGGCAGTGCTTCCACCATAGCTTCCATGCCCGAACCGTCAGCCGAAATGTCTCACGAACCGATCCCTGTTCCATACCCATTCCCTCCTTTCCCCCTTCGTCTCAGGCAATCCCTTCTCTGTCTTCCTCATAATACTGCTTCTGCGTGTTATACAGGCTCGCATAACCGCCGCCAAGCTCCAGGAGAGATTCGTGCGTGCCTTCCTCCGTTACCTTTCCATGCTCCAGAAACAGAATGCGGTCACAGAAACGGGTCGAGGCAAGCCGATGCGAAATAAACAGGGAGGTCTTTCCTCTGGTCATCTCCTCATATTTCAGATAAATATCATTCTCCGCGATCGGATCCAGCGCGGCTGTCGGTTCATCCAGCATCAGAACAGGCGCTTTTTTATACATGGCGCGCGCCAGCATCAGTCTCTGCGTCTGGCCGCCAGACAGCTCCACGCCGTCCAGATAAACCGTTTTGCCGATATTGGTATCCAGCTTATCCGGCAGGGACTGGATCTTCTCTGTCAGCCCAGCCATCTCAAGGCACTCCCAGACCTGGTTTTCATCGATGCCTTCCAGCCGCTGCGCCACATTGACCTTAATGCTGGTCTCCAGCACGAAAAAGTCCTGAAAGACCGCCGCGAATAACTGATAATACTCCCTTCGGTTATACTGCCGGATATCCTGGCCATTCAGCAGGACTCTCCCCACGGTCGGATCCAGAAGCCCGCTGAGAAGCCGCACAATGGTCGTCTTTCCGGCGCCGTTCACCCCTACGATCGCCAGCTTTTCCCCGGAATGGATGACCAGATCCAGGTCTGTGAGCGTATCCTTCTTCGCTCCGGGATAACGATAGGAGACATGCTCCAGGCGGAGCTCACAGGCTCCTTCCTCCGCACCGTCCAGATGCTTCCCCTCCTCAAAGCGAAATGGCTCCTTCCAGTCCAGAAATTCCCGGACGACGGTAAGCTCCTGGCTCTCCCGGTACAGCTCCGAAAACCGATCCAGGATCCCGGTGACCCACGAAGCGAAGCCGGTAATCGCGGTAAAATACAGCAAAAACTCCGATGCCGCCAGTTCCTGCTCCAGCGTCAGCCAGATCAGATATCCATACGCGGCACCATTCCGGGCAAGAATCAGAATCACATCCACCACATTTGTCAGAAGATAGCGCTTCTCTCTCTTCGTAAGAAAAGCACGGTAAAGCCGCATCGTACCCTCCCAGAGCTGCTGCAGCCACGGATACAGCCCAAAAATACGGATGTCCTTCGCATATTGGCGATCCGTACCTGCCGTGTGAAGATAGTTCATGCGTTCGTCACAGGCTGCCGCTTCTTCCCGGTGCAGATAGCCCCACCGTAGAATTCTCCTGTTCACAAACCAGGCCGCTATCGCTGTCAGAACAATCAAAAGCATGAGCAGCGGATGCAGGCTCGACAGCAAAATACTATAGGCGAGAAAACCAAATACATTGACTAAGATCTCTTTCCATGTGACCCAGAACACTTCTGCGGGCGCCGCATTATTGAAGCACGCGCGGGAAGCCCGGCTTTCAAAGTTCATAAAGTCCGTATCCAGAAGATTCGAATACGATGTGCGGGACATTTTTTCATTGATTTTATTAATCAGGTGCATTCTGACCCTGATCCGGCTCAGATCCATATTGGGTCCCAGCCAGCCCTTCAGCCCGGACAATACCAGCAGCACAAGGCTGAAGCCCGCAATCGTCGCCGCCAGCTCCTTAAGCGGTGCCGCCTCCTCCACTTTGCTCAGAATCATCGGCGCCAGCAAAAGCTCCGCCACAGAGATCAGGGCTTCCGCAGCAGCCGAGGCAATACAGATCACCAAGATTCCCTTTCCCACCTTCCAGGCATTTGCTATCATAAACGCGGTATTTCCCCATACACTGTAGGATGACCTTTTGCTCATCGTCTCTTTCCTCCCTGCCGCCGCTTCCCATGCTGCTCTACGTAAAGGAAACGACGCAAGTCGTTTTCCTTTGCGCCAGACGCGTAGCTGCGCAGACAGCCGTTCCCTGCGCGTCTGTGTGCAAAAGACCCCTTTCAAATATGTACCCGCCTGTTCCGCGCAAGCGCGTCTGATATGGAGACTGATACCATCTGAAAAGGGTCATCGCCGTTTTATCTTTTCAATGATTCTCTATCGTTCTGCGTATGCACAATTGCATAGCGCATCTATTACAGCGTGTGTGCAGGAACCATCTGTCAGCCCTTCACCGCGCCTACCATAACGCCTTGCTCAAAGTATTTCTGTACAAACGGATAGACGCATAAAATCGGAACGGTAGACACGATGATCACCGCGTATTTTACCTGGTCTGCGGAGGACTGGGCATAGCCGCCCTGCACGCCGCCGTTGCCACTTGAAAACGCCTCGTTCAGCAGCAGGATCCGGCGCAGTACCATCTGCAGCGGCTCGTAGTCTGAATTGGAGTTATACATCAACGCAGTAAAGTAATCGTTCCAGTGGTACACCGCGTAGTACAGAAGCTCTACAGAGATAATCGCCTTGGAGAGCGGCATGACGATTTGTCCGAAGTAGCGGAAATGGTTGCAGCCGTCGAGCTGCGCCGCCTCATACAGGTCATTCGGAATCGAATTCTGAATAAACGTTCGGGCGATAATCAGATTATAGGTGTTGACCAGAACCATAAGGATCAGGATCCATCTGGTACTGATCAGTCCGAGGTTGCTGACCGTCATGTACAGCGGAACCAGACCGCCGGAGAAGTACATAGTGAAGACAAAGTACATCATGATCGGGTTCTTTGCCCGAAAGTCAGGCCGGGAGAGCGCGTAGGCCGCCGGCATGGTAACCGCGAGGTTCAGAGCCGTACCAACTACCACATAAAGGATCGTATTCGCATAGCCTGTCCAAATACGAGAATCCTCCAGAATCTGCTTAAACCCATAGAAGCGGATGTCCTTCGGCAGGAAAACCACCTTGCCCTGATTGACGAGATCCGAGTTGCTGATTGACGCAATCACGACAAACCAGAGCGGGTAGAGGATGATCAGAAATACCACAATGCTGATCAGCAGTACGCAGGCATTAAAGATTCGGTCGGATCTGCCGCGCTCTTTGATCTTATTAGCTGCCATTTTTTCTTTCGCCATCGTTCCACACCTCCTACAACAATCCGGAACCGGTCAGCCGCTTCGAGATGGTATTTGTACCCATCAGGAAGATAAAGTTAATGACATTCGTAAACAGGCCTACCGCCGTCGCAAAGCTGAACTGAGCAGACTTGATACCTACGGTATATACATAGGTAGAAATTACCTGCGAAGCGCCCAGGTTCAGACTGTTCTGCATCAGGTAGATCTTATCAAAGCCGACATTCAGAATATTACCCATATTCATGATCAGCAGGATGACAATCGTCGGGATCAGCGTCGGGAATTCGATATGTACCACCGTCTGGAAACGGCTCGCGCCGTCAATTTTCGCCGCGTCATAAAGTTCTGCATCTACAGAAGATAATGCGGCAATGTAGATGATGCTGTTCCAGCCCATGCTCTGCCATACGCCGGAAATTGCGTACACCCAGACGAAGTATTTCTGACTGCCGAGCAGGTTGACACTCTGCGGAACCAAATGAATTGCTTTCAGAGCATTACTGATGACGCCGTTCGACTGTGCCAGCAGGATATTCAGCATAGATACCAGCACAACAGTAGAAATAAAATACGGAATATACACCGTCGTCTGTACGACCTTCTTCCACTTCGAGTTGCGCAGCTGATTGATCACCAACGCCAGGAGAATTGGCGCCGGAAATCCGAGCGCAATACTCACCAGGGACGTTACGAAAGTATTGCGCAGCGTCGGCCAGAAGTTCGTACTTGTGAAATACTGGATAAAATATTTAAATCCAACAAATTTGCCGCCATAAAGTCCTGTCGCATAACTGTAGTCCTTGAAAGCGAGCTGAATACCCGTCATCGGGATATAACAGAAGATGAAAATATACGCCACGGCCGGAAGCAGCATTACGAATAGCTGCCACTCGCGCTGGATATGCCAGCCGATGCTCTTTTTTTTCACTGCCTGCAGCTCCTTACTTTTTGCCATGAGTCTCCCTCCTTCATTTTTAATCGGAATCGGATCGGGGGAGTGTTCGCACCCCCTTCCGCTGTGCCAGGCGCGAGCAGCGAAACTACTGATTTCCGCTCGCGCCTGTGCAATCGAGCAGGAGACGGCTTATCGGCTCCTACTCGTCCGCGCGAGCCGGGTGCGGCTCTAGTCGCAAAACACCCTGCCCGGCTCTGCACATAAGAAAGGGCGCGGAATTCTCCGCGCCCCGCTACACGTCAACCGCATTCAATTGTATGGACGCAATCGGTCTTTTCTCCGATTATTCGGATACGCCACGGTATCTGTCAAACGCTTCCTGACGGATCGCAAGAATATCGGTCAGACCAGCCGCATAAACAGACTCTACATAAGAATCCCAGTCGTCATCAATATTGGACTCGCCAGTCAGCCACAGTGCCCAGTAATTATCTGTAATATTCGTCACATTCGCCTGAAGCAGAGCCATCGTGTTGTTATCTTCCGTCGTATACTTCATGAACATCTGCGGATAGTAATTCGTGTCGTCTACCAAAGACAGGGCATCCTCATACTGTACTCTCTCTTCGATCGCGTAGGTCATATCCTGTGCCATCTCGATCTCAGTATCATCGCGGATATACATTGGGCCGTTGTCTGCCATTGTAGATGTCCACTTCCATGTACCGGAATCCGTATCCGGATCCAGCGGATCCAGAACCTTGTAGCTGTTGTCGCCGGTCTTCTCTACGCAGCCGTCAGAAATACCGCCGAAGAGTACCTGTACGGATACTTCTGCCTCATAAAACTTATCCATAAACTGCATTGCCGCTTCCGGATTTGAGCAGGCAGCACTCATGCAGATACGGTTCGAACTCATGTTGAGACCAGAGAAGTCATACGTCCAACGCGGCTCATAGGTGCCTGCTTCTACATCATAATCATCCACAAACGGACCTACCGGTACATACTGCTCATACAGAGTCGGACCAAACTTATCCGTCTCTTCCCAGCCCATTACGCAGCCGACAATCGCGTCGCCATTCTCATCGCCACGGGAGAGAGACTGGAACATCGAATAGTCATTCGTAATCGCGTCTACATTGATGAGACCCTCTGAATACAAATCCGCAAGGTATTTGATAAAGTTCTTGTAACGCTCATCAACTGCGTAATTCTTTACTTCACCATCCTCAGCAAAATATCCGTCGGTACCCCAGTTGGTCAGCTGGATGCCCCAGGAACCAATCAGGTTCGTCAAAGAATACGCGCCGCCGAACCAGGAGTTAAAGTCAAGCGGAATTTCATCTGTGCTGTCGCCATTGCCATTCGCGTCATTATCGCGGAACGCGATCAGGACATCCTTCAGTTCAGTCAGAGTTGTCGGAGCTTCCAGTCCCAGGTTATCCAGCCAGTTCTGGTTGATAAACATAACGGTATTGGAATCCGGCCACTTGCCCTGATACTTCGGCGTCGCATAAATCTCACCTTCATAAGTCTGCGCCAGCACCTTCGTATCCGGCTGCTCCTCGAACATCGCCGTAATATTCGGCGCATACTCCGCGATCAGATCGGTCAGTTCCATAAACAGGCCATTATAGGTCGCATAGTCAGAATCTACGGTCGCGTTAATCAGAATATCTGGGATATCCCCTGAAGCAAAACGGGTAGATTTTACCTGATCCCAATCTGTGTAAATCTGCTCCCACTCGATCTCAACGCCCGCCGCTTCCTCAATCTCCTGCAGCCAAAGCATCTCATCCAGGCTCTTGGTCAGAGAATGGGAAATAAACAGACCTTTCAACTTTACCTTCTCCTCCGCAGACGCAGTCATTCCAAGCGATCCGAATGCCATTGTGCCGACTGCTGCCGCCGCAGAGCCACGCAGAAAATCTCTTCTGGAAATTTTTTTCATTATACTATTCTCCTTTTCTGAAATTTTTGAAAATGAGTTGCGAAAACGACCAACCCCTAAAAAGTACACATGTCCGACTTGCCATTTCGCATATGCATTTCCTACAGATTTGACGCTTTATATGGTTTGATTTTAGTCGTTTTGAACATGAAATGGAATATCCATACTACAGATTCGGTGTCATTTTGTCAGGTTCTTTTGCAACTTAACGGAGTAAAGTGATACCTGTGTGGCATTTTCCTGTCCTTTTGCCCTTTAATCTACCCTTGTGACATCTGTCTATCAGACAATTTCGCTCAAGGTCAGATGCAGTGCTGCTGTCAGAAATATTCCTTGTTCAACCGTGCGCATGAAAAAACCAGGGCATCCCAATCAAAAATACTGGTATACCCTGGATTGCTCATTCATTATTATAAAATGACTTATGACGTTTACCGCCTTTTATCTCGCCCGCGTCGCGATTTCTTCTTTGATCGCTGCCGTGAAATCAGCGAGACTGCTCTGTCCTTTGTCGCCTTCGGAGCGGCTTCTGACAGACACGAGCCCCTCTTCCTCTTCTTTCGCACCGACTACGAGCATATACGGAGTCTTCGCAATCTGCGCCTCACGGATCTTATAACCGATCTTCTCCGCGCGGGTATCCACGTTCGCCCGAATGCCTTCCTCGCGGAGCGCCGCTTTTACTTTATCCGCATAATCGATATACTTGTCGGAAATCGGCAGGATACGCACCTGCTCCGGAGAGAGCCAGGTCGGGAACGCGCCCGCAAAATGCTCAATCAAAATGCCGATGAAACGCTCGATGGAGCCGAACGCCACGCGGTGAATCATGATTGGGCGATGTTTCTCGCCGTCCGCGCCGATGTACTCACACTCAAAGCGCTGCGGCAGCTGGAAGTCGAGCTGGATGGTACCGCACTGCCAGGTTCTGCCGATGGAGTCCTCCAGATGAAAATCAATCTTCGGGCCATAGAACGCGCCGTCGCCTTCGTTGACCACATAATCCAGGCCCAGCTCATCGAGCGCGCCGCGCAGACCGTCGGTCGCCATCTCCCAGTCCTCGTCGCTGCCCATGGAGTTTTCCGGGCGGGTCGAGAGTTCCACATGATATTTGAATCCGAAAAGCTGATATACCTCATCAATCAGATTTACCACACCCTTGATCTCGCCGCGAATCTGCTCCGGCGTCATGAAGATATGCGCATCGTCCTGTGTAAAGCAGCGCACACGCATCAGGCCGTGCAGCTGGCCGGATTTCTCATGACGGTGTACGATGCCCAGCTCGCCCATGCGCAGCGGCAGATCACGGTAGGAGCGCGGCTCTGACTTGTATACAAGCACGCCTCCTGGGCAGTTCATCGGCTTAATCGCATAGTCTTCATCGTCGATGACCGTCGTATACATATTTTCCTTATAATGATCCCAGTGACCGGAGGTCTCCCAGAGCTGGCGGTTCAGGATAATCGGCGTTGAAATCTCGACATAACCCGCCTTTGTATGGATCTCTCTCCAGTAATCCAGGAGCGTATTTTTCAGAATCATGCCGTTTGGCAGGAAGAACGGGAAGCCCGGTCCCTCATCCGCCATCATGAACAGGCCAAGCTGCCTGCCCAGCTTTCTGTGGTCGCGCTTCTTCGCCTCTTCGATGCGTGCCAGGTGCTCATCCAGGTCTGCCTTTTTGGTAAATGCCGTGCCGTAGATACGGGTCAGCATTTTGTTCTTCTCCGAGCCTCTCCAGTACGCACCGGCAATGCTGGTCAGCTTAAACGCCTTCACCGGCTTCGTGCTCATCAGATGCGGGCCTGCGCACAGGTCAACGAACTCTCCCTGCTGGTAAAAGCTGATTTCCGCGTCCTCCGGCAGATCCTCGATCAGCTCCACCTTATACGGCTCATTTTTCTCTTTAAAGTAAGCGATCGCCTCTTCTCTCGGCTTCGTAAAGCGGGTAAGCGGCAGCCCTTCCTTCACAATTTTCTTCATCTCTGCCTCGATCTTCTCCAGATCCTCCGGCGTGATCGGGTTCTCGCTGTCAATGTCATAATAAAAGCCATCCGCAATCGACGGACCGATCGCCAGCTTTACATCCGGGTACAGACGCTTGATCGCCTGCGCCATGATATGCGAGGTCGTGTGGCGGAACGCAGCGGCGCCCTCCGGGCTGTCAAAGGTCAGAATGTTCAGCTCACAGTCTGCATCCACGACCGTGCGCAGATCTGCCTCCTCGCCATTAATCTGGGCGACCGTCGCCACTCGCGCCAGGCCTTCACTGATGTCCTTCGCGATATCAATGACAGCCATCGGCTGCGCGTATTCCCGTGTTGATCCGTCTTTCAATGTAATGATCATTTTGTGTTGTCCTCCTTAGATTTATTGAAAGTATTTGAATGATTGAAAGTATTTAAACCTCTTCCCAGTCGTCTTCCTCTTCAAAGTCAAACCCGTTCGCACTGTGGTCATCCGTGGAAGCGTCCACAGAATTATGGCTGAACAGAGAAATCCCGCCTTTGATTGGTGAAGTCAGCCATCCCAGCAAAATTCCAAACAGCAGCACATCCGCAAGCAGCAGGCCCTTTTCCAGCGGGCTCCAGTCTGACAAAAAGACGGTCTTTACTGCTTTCCATTTTTCTTCCATAGATTCTCTCCTTTCTTTAATGCAGAACAGATGTCAAGCCCTCTTTCCCTCTTCTGACGCAACCGGACAGGGGAAGCGATAGCAGGAAAACTCCTCTCGCAGGGCAGGAGGCGGCTTGTTGGCTTCTGCTCGCCCGCGCAAGCCACAAATTTTCACACCCGCCTTGTGCAATCGGATAGGGGGAGTCCTCTCACCCTATCCGCTGCGCGAGCCGGGTGCGGCTTTAGCCGCAAAATTCCTTACCCGGCTCTGTGCACTAAAAAAGCCCCTGACAGCCCAAAAAGACTGTCAGGGGCGATCATACAATACCGCGGTTCCACCCTGGTTTTTACTCATTCGACGATAACGGAGTCACCGGACCGGATTGGGGCCACTCGGAGGCAGTTTTCAAATGGTTCCGCATAAAGGCTTTCCAGCAGCCGCCCTCTCTCTGGATGCTTCCGCATTTTACTCTTCTCTTCTACGTGTTATTTTTTATCAATACACAATTTATTCCTTGCGTTACTCAGACAAGTATAGCATTTCCGACCGGTTTGTCAACACCCGATTTTGCTCCCGGATAGCGATTCCACTATTTCCTGCCGTCACAGCCATACTCCAGAATCTTTTTACTGCTCATATGTCCCGGCAATCATTTCCTTGATTGCCGCACGATTCACCGTCAGATCCGGCACCAGGACACTCATGCCGCGGATCGTCTGATTCGTATAAGAACCGTCGACTGGAATCCGGTAAGAACCAAGTTCATCCAGATCCATCGACTGTGCAAGGTACAGCATGGAAAGGATTTTCGTATTCGTCATATCGGTCGACACCAGCTCCAGAATATCATCAAGCAAAGCAATCTGCGTTGCAATGCCGACATCCTTATAAGCGTTAAAAATACTTGTGATCACCGCACGCTGCCGCTGGGTCCGGCCAAAGTCATTAGCCTCTGTCGCCGTAGAGACATAACGCGTACGCGCATAGACGAGTGCGAACTCGCCATACACATGATTAGTGCCCTCCGACACACTGTAGCCCTGCGCCCGGAAGTAGCTCGCTTCTGTTGAAGTCAGCGTGATATCCACGCCTCCCAGCAGATCAATGATGCTCTGGAATCCGGAGAAATCAATCTCTACATTATAATCAATCGTCACGCCAAAATTCTTCTCAATCACCTGATCCAAAAGCGCAGCCCCGCCGAACTGATAAGCGGCATTGATGCGGTTGTCTGAATAGCCTGGAATCTGCACATACAGATCTCGCATAATGGAAATCATATTGACCTCATCCGTATCATCATTAATCGAAATGAGAATCATGGAATCCGAACGCTCCCGCGCGCCCGTCGTCCGCGTATCCTGCCCGATCAGCAGAATATTCGTTACGCCGGTGCTTTCTTCCGTGACTTCTTCCGTCTCCGGCTCAATATCCTCTGGCCATTCCACCTCATCCGGATCCATGCTGTCCTCACCGGCATCCTCATCCGTCTCAAATTCCTCCGACTCCGGATCCAGCAGCTCCACCTCTTCAATCGTGCCAATGCTGCTCATTACCCGATTGACTGCAAACGCAGCCACACACGCCAGGATCACCATAATGACGACTACACTCAGCGTTCCCACCAGAATCAGGCGGCGTCCCCTGTGTTTTTTCTTATTATTTCCATCTGCCATTTCTATTCTACCTCAAACTTCCGAATCAAAAATTATAGTAAACGACGTAAGTCGTTTTACTTTGCGCACATAGACCTGTCACTGTAAACATCTTTTTCATAGCTGCCTCCATCTCAGGTTTCACTGCTGCACTGATTCACGCTCTCCACAAACCGCAAAAACGCTGCCTGACCTTCTTCCGTGCGCTTATAGACCCCGGCGTGCTCCAGCACCTTGCTGAACACCAGGCCAACTTCATCCTCTATGATCCGGTCGATGGCGTCTGCCGCAAAGCAAAGCGGTTCTCCCACGCCGCCAGTCGTACTGGTGCTGTTCCGGTATTTCAGCTTCAGCTCTTCTACCCATGGCGCATGCTTGGCAAGCTCCTCATCATCGGAAATATCGCGGCCTTCTACCATCGCTGTCTTTAAGTGTTCCAATTCTCCTTTCAATCTGGCCGGAAGCACCGCAAGACCCATGACCTCAATCAATCCGATATTTTCCTTTTTGATATGGTGCAGCTCTGCGTGCGGATGGAACACACCGAGCGGATGCTCCTCTGTCGTAATATTGTTGCGCAGCACCAGGTCAAGCTCGAATTTGCCATCGCGCATCCGGGCAATCGGCGTGATCGTGTTGTGCGGTTCCCCTTCGGTTTCCGCAAAAATAAATGCCGCCTCATCCGTGTAGCCGCGCCATGCCAGCAGAATTCTGTCCGCCAGATCAATCAGGCGCTCCGCCTGCTCGCTGCGGATACGGATAACAGACATCGGCCATTTGACAATCCCGGCTTCGACATCCTCATATCCGGTAAAGACAAGCTTTTTCTCGACCGGCGCTTTTGCCATCGCGAACTCATAGCAGCCGCCCTGGAAATGGTCGTGGCTGAGAATAGAGCCGCCCACAATCGGCAGATCCGCATTGGACCCGACAAAATAATGCGGGAACTGCCGCACAAAATCAAGCAGCTTCGCGAATGTCGCGCGCTCAATCTTCATCGGCACATGCTGCCGGTTGAACACAATGCAGTGCTCGTTGTAATACACATAAGGCGAATACTGGAAGCCCCACTGGCTGCCATTGATCGTCACCGGAATGATGCGGTGGTTCTGGCGCGCCGGATGGTTCAGTCGTCCTGCGTAGCCTTCATTTTCCATGCAAAGCTGGCATTTCGGATACGCTGACTGCGCTGCATTGCGCGCCGCCGCAATCGCTTTCGGATCCTTCTCCGGCTTAGAGAGATTAATCGTGATATCCAGATCGCCATACTCCGTCGGCGCCACCCATTTCATATCGCGCGCGATGCGGTAGCGGCGGATATAATCGGTATCCTGGCTGAATTTATAATGAAGATCCGTCGCCAGCTTCGGATCCTTCTGGTAACGCTCATTAAACCTGCAGATCACGTTGGAAGGACGGTCGACCAGCAGGCTCATCACCTTCGTATCAAACAGATCACGGTAGCCGATCGTATTCTCTTCCAGAATCCCGTTTTCATACGCATAGTCACAGATCGCGCCGAGGATGTCCGGTAATGCCGCAATCACTTCCGCAGCAGCCGCGCAATGCACAGCATTTTCTTCATCGCGGCTGCGACCTGCCGCCGCAGCGCAGCGAGGGGGCATTTCCACCTCATCGCTCCCTGTCTTTTTGGCCACAAAATCCAGAATCTCAGACTCCGCCGCTTCATCGAGAGCGTCAATTTTCAGCAGTTCCAGGACACGGTTGGCTGTATAAATCGCGTCCTCCGCCTCAATCAGGCCGGTCGTCAGGCCATATTGCACCAACTGAACGATATTTTTCTGTATCATGTTGCTTTTCCCCCTCTTATTTGTTTTCTGTTATTTCTTCAAGCTGCTGTAGTAATAATGGAAGTTCTTCAAATACAACATCCGCTATTATATTCCAATTCGTGCCGTCATAATCATGAACCAGCCGATGCCGCAGTCCTGCTATCATCGCCCATGGAATTTCGATATATTTTTCCTTATATGCGGCAGATAGATAATATACCTGCTCACCTATATTATATAATGGAGTTGTAACCAGCCATTGCAATGAGTATTCTTTCATTAACTGCTCTTTCGTTATCTTATTTTCTTCAATATAGCCCAACAGTTTCTTCGAATACTCACATATCTTTTTTACGCGTTGTTCATCAGAGTATTTCATGCCACCAATAGCCTTTCTTTCATGATAGAATGATAAAATGCGCTGTCTGCGTTAACCTCATTTATTTCAAAGACATCTACATCCTTGCAAAAAATTTCTCTAAGCTCCTCAGCTAATGCAAAAATCATTGTGAGTTTAAAGCTTTTTCCCCCAAAAACCAAAAAATCCAGATCGCTCTCTTTTGTTGCTTCTCCTCTTGCATAAGAGCCAAATAAATAAATTGCCTCTACTTTATATTTTCGCGCAATAGGTTCCACCATACAAATAATTTTTTCTATCGATAAAACATCATCTGACATATGCACAACTCCTTCAATTCTGCATCCATGGCGGATGTAGGATTTCAAGCTCAAATCCCCCGGAAGCAGAAGGTAAATTCCAGTGTCTGATCTGCCCGCAGCAGATACTCGTCATGCGGACGGGCACCCCAGGAATTGTCTCCGGCCACGCCTGACTGCGCAAGCGCCGCGCGAACCACCGTGTAGTGAACCTGCGGAAGCTCGTATACGTGCTTCGCGTTGTCAAGCTCATGGGAGGTATAAGGCATCGCGGAAAATTCCATCCCCGATGCTGTGACTCCGGTATGAGCAGGCAAACGGTTTTCTGCCGCCGCTGTGCAGTCCGCATCTGCTGTAATTGCCGGAATCTCTGGCACTGCGGCTCCGTCCCAGAACAAAAGTCCGCGGTTCCGCACATCGGTCACTTTCGCCCAGCGCACGCCCGTCTTGTTGCCGCACTCCTGCGGAACCAGATATTTCGCCATACTCTCACGCACAGTGCTTCTGTAGATGCCAAGCTTCGCCCCGCCCTCGCGGTCGCAGTAGGTCTCCTCCGGTCCAAGCCCGTACCACTCGATCTGATCGTAATCCGCGTCAATCTTCATCGTCACACCAAAGAGCGGCATCTCGGTAATTCCCTTAACCGGATCATAGTGAAGTCGCACCTGAATCGTGCCGTCCCCGTACACGGTATATTCCATTTCACAGGACGCAACAGGCTGCATCGGCATCCAGTAGGTATAACGGATCACCACATGATCCTCATGCTCCTCCAGGCTCAGAGGTATCTTGCGCGGATCCCTCTGTTCCGTCGGATTCTTCACACTTACGTAAAGACTCGCGAGCTTCCACTGGCCGTAGCGGGCAGCGGCATTTGCTCCGTTGTCATTATCCGTCAGGCCGCGCCAGAAGTCCGGCTGCGGACTGGTTTTCAGCATCTCTTTGCCCCCGACACGGTAGGAGGTCAGACCGATCTGATTTGCAAACAAAGCGTCAAAGTGCGCGCCGCGCACACCGATGTTGTCCTGGCCGTGTATAACAGTAAGAGGGGTTTCTGCCGAAGTACAGCAAGAGCGCCGGACATCCTGTGAACTTCCGTTTAACACTGACCGGAGCGTTTCCATACCAGCCGCCGACAGGCTGATTGCCCCATCCGCCATACGGCAGCAGTCAGCCATCGAAGCAGCATACGCAGAGGTATCCAGCCGCGCGGTTTCGCATTTTCCATAGACATACTGTCCAAAAGCGACCTCGTGGCCGTGTTTTGCCCACAGAGTGTTCTCTTTGAGGCAGAAGGATACGGTCACGGTGTATTCGCAGGACGCACCCGTAGCATTCCGGCAAATACCCGGTATCGGGTCTGTTCCTGCAGCAGCCGGGCAATGCGCAGCATTCTTTTCATCACGGCTGCTGTCCGTCGCTGCTGCACAAGAAAACGGCATCACCTCAAACGGCAAATCAAAGGTTTTTTCAGAGAGCGGCGGCACCGCCAGTTCCATATGTACCTCGCAAACCGGACGCCCATCACGCGCCAGAGACACAACGCAGTCATACTCTGCCGTATCCGTAAACAGACTCAGGTTTTTCACCCGCACCTGTGTCTCGGACGGGAATACACGAATATCCTGATAATAGAACTTTACCGCCTGCATCTTCGGAGAAGGCTTGCGGTCGCCGCCATACACAATGCCGTTGCCGCTGAAGTTCGAATCGTTCGGCCGCTCGTCAAAATCGCCGCCATACGCTTCAAACGGTATACCATAGCGGTCTTTTTTCGTAATCGACTGGTCAATGTAATCCCAGATGAATCCGCCCTGATACAAAGGCTCCTCCTCCGTCAGGTCGGTATATTTCTGCATCGCGCCGCAGGAATTTCCCATCGCGTGCATATATTCGCAGCAGATAAAGGGTTTGCTGCGGTCTTTTTTCAAAAATTCCCGGATATCCTCTGCCGGGGTGTACATCTGGCTCTCCATGTCGCTCGTGCCATTGTACCGGCGGTCGTTGAAAATACCCTCATAGTGTACCAGGCGCGTCGGATCCAGGCGGCGGAACAGCTTTGACATCTCATAAATCACTTTTCCGCCGAACGCTTCATTGCCGCAGGACCAGATCAGGATCGACGGATGGTTCTTGTCACGCTGGAACATGGAATTTGCCCGGTCAAGCATCGCGCCCATCCACTCCTCGTGATCGCCCGGCACCACATAATCCAGTCCGACGGTTCCCTGAAAATAGGCGCACCAGGTACCATGCGACTCCAGATTGGTCTCATCAATCAGGTACAGCCCATATCGGTCACAGAGATCATACAAAAATGAGTGATTCGGATAATGGCTGGCACGGATCGCGTTAATATTGTGGCGCTTCATCGTAATGATATCCTGCTCGGTCTCCTCATATGTCACCGCGCGCCCGTATCTGGAACTAAAGTCATGGCGGTCCACACCGCGGAAAACAATTCGTTTTCCATTTATATGCATCATGCCATCCTTCATCTCAAAGCGGCGGAAGCCCACCTTCTGGCGGATCACCTCAACCACTTCGCCCTCTTCATCCAGCATTTCCAGCAAAAGCGTATAGAGATTCGGATGCTCCGCGCTCCAAAGCCGCGGAGCGTCAATATGCAGCGAAAAGAGAAGCTCACTCGCAGACTTTTCGTCCACTTCAATCTCCCCGGCAGCGCAGCAAGAAGTCTTTTCCCTCAACAAACTTGCCCGAACGCTGCCGCTGCCCCACACGTTCAGAGCCACTTCCAGATCCGCATCCCGGTAATCGTCGTCCAGCAGCGTGCGCACCCGGACATCCTGCGCGTGTACCTTCGGAACCGCGTACAGATATACTTCACGGAATAAACCGGAGAACCGGAAGAAATCCTGATCCTCACACCAGCTGCCCGAAGTCCATTTAAATACCTGAACGGCAAGCTTATTTAAATCGCCATCTTCCATCAGCCAGGGCGTCAGCTCAAACTCCGCCGGGGTAAAGCTGTCCTCACTGTATCCGATGTAATGCCCATTCAGCCAGACAGCCAGGCCGCTCTCCGCTCCCTGAAAAGACACAAACACGCGCTTTCCGGCCATCGCCGGGGGCAATGTAAAATACTTCACATAACTTCCCACCGGATTGAAGTCCTCCGGAATCTCGCCGGGCGCCACTTCATCACGCCCATCCCACGGATACTGTGTGTTTGCGTACTGCGGCACGCCATATCCCTCCATCTGAATATGTGCCGGAACGCGAATATCCTCCCAGCTTTCACAGGCATCCACACAATGCGCAGCGCAGTGAGGGGACGTTTCCATGTTCTGAAAATTTTTCGCTGCATTCTCATAATTTCTCGCATATGAGAACTTCCAGAACCCATTCAGAGAATAAACCAGGCTGTTTTTCCCGCTCTCCATCTCATCCTCGGATGCAAAAAAAGCATGATCCGAATGTGCTTCCAGTCTGTTCTCTTCATAAAAACGCGGATCCTTCACTTTGCTGTAATCAAATTCACTCATTCCTGTCTCTCCTCCCTGATGTCATTTCACAATTATATTTCTATCCCATCCTGTCTTTCCGTCAATGTCTTTTCCAGCTTTTCAAAAGCCGGGGTAAAGCTATCCCGCACCAAAAGCATCATCTCATCGGCTTCCTCGTCATTGTAAATGTGAATGGAGCTGTTTCTTTTTTTCAGCATAAGCATCCACACTGCCTCATCGTCAAGAAAGCCAAATTTATATCCAATCTGCAGGATATCTCTGGGAGAACCTGTCTGGACGCCATTAGCACCATGCTCACGCAGCACCGCCTGCAAGGCTTTCCACGCAAGCTCGAAGGTCAGATTAAATTGACCGATCACACCCATTCGGTAAATTTCATCGTTCCCGGCCGCAACATAATCGACACCTTTCAACACCTCCAGGCAATTTGAAAAATTATCAAGCTTTTTCATAAATGGTTATCCCTTCTCTCATAATTTCTGCTTTCAATTCCGCAGAAATCACTTTATTCAAATCAATAATGTCGAACATCAAAAGGGAGTGCGTTTTTTCTTTGATATCCCAGTCAAATACCCCGATGCAAGCATACGGGGCATCAAATTTGTAGCGATGCAAGCATCGGGGTATTTGACCCTCGCGGCAGTCGCCAAATATCCGTGCAAGCACGGCTACTTGGCTCGTTGCTTCGCGGGAATAAAAAGAATCAAAATCTCCGCCGCAAACAGCTATATCGATGTCGCTTCTTTCCGTATGGTCTCCCCTTGCCCTTGAGCCAAAAAGAATTACCTTTTCTATATTACGATCACCCGCGTACCTGATGATATCCTTCATTACTCTTGGAGGAACATGATAACGGTTCTCCATATTCACGCCAGCCCTCCATTCATTTTGATGCTGTTCTGAACTGTTACGAAAAACAGCAGGCTGCAGCCTGTCTTTTCCGTTTGATGCCATTCTGGATTGTTACGGATATTGTACAAATCCCATCTCCTGACGTCAAGCAGAAAAAGTCAAGATTTCTGTTTCTTTTTTCATGATTTTCTGTTATGATGGAATAAAATCGGATAGGAGTGCTCTCGCCCCTATCCGCTGCGCCAGGCGGGTGCGGCGCAAGCCGCAAATTTCCACACCCGC
>JAJPXX010000167.1 GCA_021205225.1 Lachnospiraceae bacterium | reverse complement strand
GTTTTGAAAACTGGATTACAAGGAAAAGATGGAAAGAAAATGGAAAAAGGGATGAACCTGTATGCGTGAAATGGAATTTAAGATGGAACGGGAGGGTCTGGTGAAACCAGGCGATCCGGTTCATGTGTCGGAAGGGGTGCTTCCTTTAAGCTGGTATTATACGATTGAACCGGCGATAGCGATGTCCGCGAATTATACGAACCGCGAGCGCCTGAAGACGAGGGACGGCGTGGTAACAGAAGTGCGGACAGACGAGAGCGGGTATACGGTTGTCGCGCAGTTTGATGAATGAGATACAGACGTGAACGGTTACAGATTACAAATTTAGAAAGAGGAAAAAGAAAATGAGCATTTACGATTCACTGAATCCCCAGCAGCAGGAGGCAGTTCGCCATTACGAGGGACCTCTGCTGATCCTGGCCGGAGCGGGATCCGGGAAGACCAGGGTACTGACGCATCGCGTCGCGTGGCTGATAGAGGAGATGGGAGTGAATCCCTGGAATATCCTGGCAATTACGTTTACGAACAAGGCTGCGGGTGAGATGAGGGAAAGAGTTGACCGTATTCTGAACCGTGCAGGGCAAAATCCGGACGCGCAGGCCGGGCATCCGGGCAAGGAGCCGTTCTCTGACGGACATCCTGTACAGCCGGAGGCGGGGAAGGATTCTGCCGGGGGCAGAACCGGGTCGGGATTGTCCGGTGCGGTCTGGGTATCGACCTTCCACAGCACCTGTGTCCGCATCCTGCGCCGCTATATAGACCGTATCGGCTTTGACCGGCATTTTACGATTTATGACAGTGATGATCAGAAAGCGGTGATTCGTGATGTCTGTAAGCGCTTGAATATTGACACGAAGATGTACAAAGAGCGTTATTTTATGGGACAGATCTCTTCCGCGAAGGATGAACTGATTGACCCGCAGGAATATGAGGCAAAGGCATTTGGGCAGGACGATTTACAGATGAAAATGGTTTCCCGTGTTTACAGGGAATACCAGAAGCAGCTGCATGCGAGTAACGCGCTGGATTTTGATGATCTGATCTGTAAGACGGTGGAACTCTTTACTGAGTGCCCGGAGGTTCTGGAATCCTATCAGGAACGATTCCGCTTTATCATGGTGGATGAATATCAGGACACGAACACCGCACAGTTTAAGCTGGTCAGCCAGCTTGCCTCCAAATACAGGAATCTCTGCGTGGTTGGGGACGACGATCAGTCGATTTACCGCTTTCGCGGGGCAAATATCGGGAATATCCTGAATTTTGAGGAATTCTTTCCGGATGCGAAGGTGATCCGCCTGGAGCAGAATTATCGTTCGACCCAGAATATTCTGAATGCTGCCAACGAGGTGATCAAAAAGAACATTGGCCGCAAGGAGAAGACGCTCTGGACATCGAACGGCGAGGGAGCGCAGATTCATTTTCGCCAGTTCATGAATGGATATCAGGAGGCGGAGTACGTCGCTGACCGGATCAGTACCTTTGTCTATCAGGGAAAGGCCTCCTACAAAGATTTTGCGATCCTTTACCGGACGAACGCGCAGTCACGTATGTTTGAGGAGAAGTTTTTGCTGGAAAATATTTCTTATAAAATTGTTGGCGCGATCAATTTCTATGCCAGAAAAGAGATCAAAGACATCCTGGCTTACCTGAAGACAATTGATAACGCGGAGGATGACCTGGCTGTGCGCCGTATCATCAATGTACCGCGGCGCGGGATAGGCGCTACTTCAATCGCGCGTGTGCAGGATTACGCACTTGCGGAGGAGATCAGCTTCTATCGGGCGCTTGGCGAGGCATCCCGGATTCCGGGGATTGGCAGAGGACTGGCAAAGCTGGAGGATTTTGTGCAGATGATCCAGACCTTCCGCAGCAAGGCAGATTTTTATTCTGTACGTGAGCTGATCGAGGATGTCCTGGAGGTGACCGGCTACCGCAAAGAACTGGAGATGGAGGGCGGCGAAGAGGCGAAGGAGCGAGAGGAAAACATTGATGAGCTTTTAAATAAGGCAGCCGCCTACGACCAGAGCGCGGCAGAACCGTCACTGTCGGGATTCCTGGAAGAAGTCGCGCTCGTGGCGGATATTGACGAGGTTTCCGGGGACGGCGATCAGGTATTGATGATGACGCTCCACAGCGCCAAAGGGCTCGAATTTCCGACCGTTTTCCTTGTCGGGATGGAGGATGGCCTTTTTCCGAGCTATATGAGCATTAATTCTGAGGATCAGGCGGATCTGGAGGAAGAGCGCCGCCTATGCTATGTCGGAATCACCCGCGCACAGAAAGAGCTCTACCTGACCGCAGCCAGACAGCGCATGATGCGGGGCGAGGTGCGTTTCAACCGTGTGTCCCGCTTTATCGAAGACATCCCACAGGAACTGCTTCAGACGGGCGGCCGTTCGTCCAGGTCATCCGCGCAGGCTGCTGCCGGAAGCCAACCGACGGCTTTTCCAAACGGGGCAGAATTCGGAAAAACTTCCCTGCATACGAAAGCCGGCGCGCCGGAAACGTCTTTTGGCGGCAGAAGCAATTCGTCCGAGGATGTATTTGCCTCAGGAGGTCATTCTGCGTCAGAAGATTACAGCACAGCCCAGGGGGGAGCGCACCGTTCCCAGCGGGCGCGGAATCTGAACCAGAATGCTTACCGCCAGGCGAAAGAAGCCTTTCAGAACCGCGCGTTTGTACCGCAGCAGTTTGAGGTGAAGAAATCTGACGGCCTGGATTATACGGTCGGCGACCGGGTCAGACATATTAAATTTGGCGAAGGAACAGTCGCGGCAATCGTCGAAGGCGGGCGTGACTATGAAGTCACAGTAAATTTTGACCGCGCAGGGACGAAAAAGATGTTTGCCGCCTTTGCGAAGCTTGTGAAAACAGATTAAAATTGACTGTACTCAAAAATTTTTATAGTAAAATCCATTTCCCTGTGATATACTATTCGGAGCAAAGATAACTCATAGCCTGTATGCTTCCCGGATATGGGAATATTGGGTATGGAACGGTATCCGTTCACCCGGCTTTCCGGATTTCGATCATTCAGGCTGTGGAAAGAATCAGAAAGGACGTGTGACGTATGACAAAGGTAGATGATTTGGTAGCGGCATTAAAAAAACATGATGAGGAAAAGAAAAAGAATACAGCATTATGGGTATTTGCTATTATCGGCGCCGTGGCGGCCGTAGCGGCGATTGCTTACGCAGTATACCGTTATTTCACGCCGGATTATCTGGAAGATTTCGACGATGACTTTGACGATTTCTTCGAAGACGATGACTTCCCGGAAGCGAAAGAAGAGAAAGAAGACGCACCGGCAGAGAATGAGTCCGGGGATGACGCAAAGGAAGAGCCGGAAGAAGCAGCCGCAGAAGAAGCCGATACGGCAGAGGAAGAAGCAATCTGAAAACGGGCGTTTGTACATTGTTTCAGAAAAGGACGCAGGGCATAAGGCTCTGTCAGGCTATAAGCCAGATGCTCATGGGAACAATTGAAACGATTTTCATAATAGTATTTGGCTTTCAATTATACGCAGTGATGACCGGGCAGGTGCGAATCGCATCTGCCTGATTCATGTGCGCCTGGCGAGCGCACGTTCTAACGGGTGAAAGTCCCGAATCCGCCCGGCAGTGGG
>JAJPXX010000042.1 GCA_021205225.1 Lachnospiraceae bacterium | reverse complement strand
ACGTTTTTGAGTGCAGGGGCGGGAACATAAACCGCTGTCTTTTCCGTCGAACCGCTGCTTGTCCCGCTGCCGGAATAGGCGTATACCTGGTAGGTGTAGGAATTCCCTCCGGTAAGGCCGCTGTCTGTAAAGGAAGTCCCCGTGGTCGTCTTTACCAGGGAATAGCTGCCGCTTCCCGTCTTGCGGTAGACCTTATATCCGGACGCGCCGCTCACGGTTCCCCAGGTCACACAGATCCCGGATGATGCGCTGGACAGGGAGGAAATGGTCGGAGCCGCCAGATATACAATGGACAAAGTTGACGAAGCCGCTCCGCCTGTGCTGTCTATATAGGCTTTCACATAAATGTCATAAGTATATCCGCTGCTCACACTCAGGGTTGCGTTCTGTGTGCTTCCGCTTTCCGCCGTGAAAGTCTGATACCAATAACTGCTGTCAGAGGAGCGCTTATAGTAAACCCGGTACAAGGTCGCCCCTGTGACCGTTCCCCATGTCACCTGGACGCCGCCGTTCACATTACTTACGCTTTTGAGTGCAGGTGTGGGAACATAGACCGCTGTCTTTTCCGTCGAACCATTGCTTGTCCAGCTGCCGGAATACGCATATACCTGGTAGGTGTAAGAGTTTCCTCCGGTAAGGCCGCTGTCTGTAAAGGAAGTCCCCGTGGTCGTCTTCACCAGGGAATAGCTGCCGCTTCCCGTCTTGCGATAGACCTTATATCCGGACGCGCCGCTCACGGTTCCCCAGGTCACACAAATCCCGGAGGATGTACTGGACAGGGAGGAAATGACCGGAGCTGACAAATATATAATCGACAAAGATGACGAAGCTGCTCCGCCCGTGCTGTCTATATAGGCTTTCACATAAATATCATAAGTATACCCGCTGCTCACACTCAGGACTTCGCTCTGTGTACTTCCGCTTCCTGCTGTATAAGTCTGACTCGAATAACTGCTGTTAGAGGAGCGCTTATAGTAAACCCGGTACGAGGTCGCCCCTGTGACCGTCCCCCATGTCACCTGAACGCCGCTGTTCGCAATACTTACACTTTTAAGTGTAGGTGTGGGTACATAGACTGCTGTCCTTTCCGTCGAACCATTGCTTGCCCCATTGTCAGAATACGCATATACCTGATAGGTGTAAGAGTTCCCTCCGGTAAGGCCGCTGTCCGTAAAGGAAAGTCCCGTGGTCGTCTTTACCAGTGTGTAGCTGCCGCTTCCCGTCTTGCGGTAAACCTTATATCCGGACGCGCCGCTTACAGTTCCCCAGGTCACACAAATCCCGGACGATGTACTGGACAGGGAGGAAATAACCGGAGCCGCCAGATATTCAACAGACAACGTTGACGAAGCCTTTCCGCCTGTACTGTCTATATAGGCTTTCACATAAACATCATAAGTATACCCGCTGCTCACGCCAAGGACTGCGCTCTGTGTACTTCCGCTTCCTGCTGTATAAGTCTGACTCGAATAACTGCTGTTAGAGGAGCGCTTATAGTAAACCCGGTACGAGGTCGCCCCTGTGGCCGTCTCCCATGTCACCTGGACGCCGCCGTTCGCAATACTTACGCTTTGCAGAACCGGCGCGGCTACATAGACCGCTGTCTTTTCCGTCGAACCGCCGCTTGTCCCGCTGTCAGAATACGCATATACCTGGTAGGTATAGGAACTCCCTCCGGTAAGGTCGCTGTCCGTAAAGGAAAGCTCCGTGGTCGTCTTTACCAGTGTATAGCTGCCGCTTCCCGTCTTGCGGTACACCCGATAACCTTCCGCGCCCGTGACGCTCTGCCAGCTCACCCGGATGGCATCATCCGTATTTGACAGGGTCACGCTCGGAGCAGCCAGATAGTAAAATTCCAGCTTGTCCGCTGCCAGGCTCTTGACGCTCCCGGAATATGCCTCAACCCAAATCATATAGGTTGTGTCACTGGAAGCGGAAATGGTAGCACTGGTCACGCTGCCATCGCTGACAGTTTTCGTTGTTATCCCCGAAAGGTTTGAAAGGCGTACATAATAGCCCGAAGCACCGGAAACCGCATTCCAGCTGATCTCAATTCCGTCGGCTACAGGCACAGCCGTGAAGGAAGGCGCCTCCAGACTAACCTTTACGCTAAAAGATCCATCCGAACGGATCGTATAAAAATAAGGGGTCGTAGAGGAATAGGTACTGCCCGCGTCCCCTGTCACATACCAGTATACCGACCCTCCGGATACAATCGGCTTGCAATCCGAAAGCTGACCATTGACCGTATAGATTTCACTGGTCGTATTCCCCTGACCGTCGAGATACACATAATGGAGCTTTGACTGCTTCGAACCGGTATTCCCGGATATCGTATATTCCGTCGTAGTCCAAAGCAGCAGGAAGGAATCTGACCCCAGCTTCACCAGCTGCGGTGTAGAGGCGGAAATGCTTCCATCTGTATCATAATCGGTAATCCATTTCACCGATGTACTGCTCAGGCTGCTGCGCGACGTGACCGTTACAAAGATGTTGCGCGCGGTATGGCTGCTCCAGTTGGAGTCCTGCGTGACCGAATTCCCCGCCACGAGATAAGAGGAACTGGAGTATTCCAGGCCTCCTAAAGAGGCGCCGGTCGCATTATTCCCTGTAGCTCCCTGGAAGGACAGAAGTTTGACCGAACTGGTACTCCCGCTGAAAGTGTTGATCCCGGCCTGTTTCGAATACCGGAACAGAATCGCCGCCCGCGGATACGCATCCCCATGATCCACCGCGATCAGATTATTCGAATCATCCACCAGGATAAACTGATTAAACGAATGACTGACATAGCCTACGCTGTTATTCATCACAGCTGAATAAGAATCCGTCACCGTCATCGATGACTCATCGACTTCAATCATCAGATTGGCCTGATGATTCAGTCCGTCACTGGACGTATACATCTCATGGCTGGTCCGGATATACAGGTAGCCTCCCGATTCCGCCATCCGCAGACTGCCTGCGTCGAAAGGATAGGTCGTATTTGCCCCGTACAGGCTAGCCGCCCCCTGGCGCACCCAGTCCGTACTGTACTTTACCACCCGCACGACTTCCGCCGAATCATCCTCATCGGTATTGCTCTGCCCAAACACCAGGTAATACGCGTCGCTGCCCGCATAGAATCCGCCGAAATAAGTCAGTTCCCTGGTCACATATTTCTTCGACGTCAGGGTAAAGCTGCTGTTATAATATTCCACCACAACCACGCTGCCGGTGTATTCCACCCGCATAAAACCGCCGCTCACGGTCTCCAGGTACGAATAGACCGGTGATGACCAGACCGAATAATTCTGATCTCCGGTATTATTGGTCGCTTCGGGCGTCAGGTCAGACACAGCCGTCACGGTATCATCCACTGCCGCCGCCTCATCGAGAATCTCAGAAGCTTCCGATTCCGCTGCCTCGCTGATCTCGGCCGGAATATCCGCCGCGTCCGCCTCCTCGATGCCCACTATCAGAACGTCCTCCTCCGCTGCGCCCGTTTCATCCACTAAGGCGGCGCCGGTATCTGCCTCTGTCTCGTTCTCTGTCTCGTTTTCCGTATCCTCGCCCTGCACCTCAATCACATCAATCAGGGCCGCATCCCCGCCCGACAGGCTTTCAGATTCCCCTTCATCCGCAGCCAGGGTCTCATCCGATATCATCAGATCTTCTGACAAAATCACATCCGTATCACTCTCGCTGCCCAGCGCTGTTCCCGCCGGAGTGATCGCCAGCATGACAGCCGCCAGCAAAAAAGAAATTCTTTTCTTCATAACCCATGTCCTCCATTCTCAAGTGTGCATCCGCACATCGCACTGCAAAACTTCTGCCCTCTTTCACTCTCACAGAGCAAAGGCAGACGTATACTTATTGAAACAACAGCCTTTTTATAATCAAACTATAACATAGGCTACAACACAATGCAACATAAAATCCCCGAAGAACATCTCTGTTTTTCCGGGCATGAAAAAACCCCAGTGAACTTTCTCACTGAGGTCTTCAAACAGGGCTACCAGGATTCGAACATGGAAATGACGGAGTCTTAAGTCCGTTGTTCGAGACGCCTCTAATGCCCATTTTCAGCGGATTTTTCGAACGTCAGATCCGAAATTTGACCTGTGAATTGACCTATTGCTGTAACACTGTCTATTCCAGGTCATCAATCGTAAGGCATCTCAGCTCTTTAAAAAATGTCGCTATGAGTTCCTGTTCTTGTAAGATATAAAACCAGTTCCGTTTCATTCACCTCATAAACAAGGAGCCAGTCTGGAGCAATATGGCATTCTCTGCATCCAGAATAATCCCCGATCAGACTGTGGTCTCTGTATTGCTCTGGTAACTCCTGCCCCATGGCAAGCATACCAATCACATTTTCAAGCAAACGCACATCATAGCCCCGTCTCTTAATCCGCTTATAATCTTTTTTAAAAGTGGTCTGATACTTAATCGTCAGCATCCAAATCCTCCATTAAGTCAGAAACAGATGTAAATCCCCGACTTACCCCAATACCATTCCTGGCATCTTCAATAGCTTTAATCGTTTCAGCATTCGGCAGAGGGTTTCCCACCCGAAAAGGAATTGCGCCTTCACGAACAGATTGACGCAAAAATATGTTGATTGCAGCACTCAGGCTCAACCCAAAACTTTCAAAAAGCTCCTGTGACTCTTTTTTCAATTGCTGATCTATTTTAATATTTGTACTTACAACAGCCATAATCAATATACCTCCTGAACAATTTATTGTTTTTGATTTCATTTTAGTCAAAAGTATAGAAATTGTCAACACAAAGGGCGTTTTTATTTTTCATAAAACGGGTTTTCTATCGCATATGCCGCTGCAGCCACACGAAACTCATTCGCACTCATCTGATCAATTCTCTACTCATCTTCTGCCTCCTGGATCAGCACTTCTTTCCCCCGAAAAGCGAATCCATATTTACAAACTGTCTTAATCCCCCTGGCTTTCAGGTCGATTTCATATTTCTTAGTCTCTATTTGCTCCAGCGCCCGCTTCGCAGTCTCTTCCAGCGTAGTCTCTTTCTTTGGATCAAAGACCTTAAATTCGATGATAATCCCATCCGACTTTCCATCCCGCGGCTCAATGCAGACATCATACCGACCAAATCCGCTTTCCCTGTTCGATGTCAGGATATGCGTGCGATCCAGGTCAGCGATCAGTCCAAGTGTAAATCCATGATAAAACTGCTCCGCCACATCACTCTCAGAAGAACCACTTCCCACATCAAAAAAGCGGAATGTCCGGGATATCACTTTCTCCATATACCGCTGCATCCCTTCCAGATTCCCGGCCAGCAGCATACGGATAAATTCCGTATATTCATCATAGGATTCGGCAAACCATTTTTTGACCAGTTTACAAAGCGCCTCACGCACTTCATAATTTGTCAGAGCAATTTCGTATCTGTCTGACTGCTTCTGTACAATCTTTACATACCCGGTCGTCAAAAACCAACTCCAGATCGTTTTCGAATCTCCCCGCAGCTCCGCATAGGTAATGGATTCATCAATCTCCGTCAGAATGGAGCCGCCTTTCAGCAGAATTTCAAACTCATCTTTCACTTTGACAGAACCTTCTCTCACCAGATTGCCAACCAGCGCGTTTCCGCTCGTATTCATCCAGCAAGGGCTCAATTCGCCAAATTTCAGAAAGTTCAGAATCGACCACGGATTATAGATGTCTTTTTGAGTGCCAAACTGAAAACCATCATACCACCGCTTGACCTCCGCCTTTTCACCAGAAAATCCATAAGTGTCCAGAGCATCTGCGAAAACAGCGCTTTCTCCGCATCTGACACTTTTTCTGATTTCAACAAATACGAATGCCTTTCAAACAACCTTGCCAATTGTATCCGCATGGCACAGCACATACTCTCATAGCTGCTCTGTTTTATATTTGCCAGGCTCAGATTGATGACTGGAAAGGTTCCCTGCATCGCCCGAAAGCGCTCCTCACCCGCAATAAAGAGCCCGTCAAACAAATCCATCCTGTCCTGATACCGGACTGAGAAAAAGGTCTCGACCATATTCAGAGTCAGCGTCTTTCCAAAACGTCTTGGCCTCGTAATCAGTGTTACCTGATCTGCACTGTCATACCAGTCTTTTATAAACCGGGTTTTATCTACATAAAATACATTCCTGCCGATGATATCCTCAAACGCGGTAATACCTAAAGCGACCTTTTTCACAGTTCCCCATCCTTTCCCAGCTTTTTCCTTTAACTATTATCTATAGCGCCATCCCGCGCAAAGCGCATCGGAATGGACGTGTGAACTGTCACTTTTATTATATCATCCAGAGATTCTTTGACAAGTGAATTATTCAGCGATCTTTCCGGAAATCCGGGCTTTTTCGGACATGAAAAAACCTCAGCGATCATCTCACTGAGGTCTTCAAACAGGGCTACCAGGATTCGAACCTGGAAATGACGGAGTCAGAGTCCGTTGCCTTACCGTTTGGCGATAGCCCTATATCTGCTTTCTATTTCGGACAGCCTATAAAAACCACTGTCTCTCACACGCAAGGGATATTATAACCGATGTTTCCGTGGATTGCAAGTCCTTTTTTTAATTTTTTTATTTTTCTTCATCTCCCTCTTTCATTTCTGAAAAAATGTGGTATAGTCTAACAGAACATTTGATGCCCGATTCTCTTATACGATGCAAAGGAGCACAACTATGAGTACTTTAAATCTGACCCTATTAACTGACCTTTATGAACTGACGATGATGCAGGGCTATTTTGAGTCAAATTCCACCGAGACGGTCATTTTTGACGCCTTTTACCGGAACAACCCATGCGGCAATGGCTACGCAATCGCAGCCGGACTCGACCAGGTGATTGATTATATCGAGAATCTGCGCTTTTCACAGGAGGACATTTCTTATCTGAGGGGGCTTGGCATTTTCCACGAGCCGTTTCTGAAATATCTGGAGGATTTTCATTTCGACGGCGATATCTGGGCGATCCCGGAGGGTTCCGTGATGTTTCCGCACGAGCCGATGCTGAAGGTGATCGCGCCGATCATGCAGGCGCAGCTGGTGGAGACAGCGATTCTGACCATTCTGAACCACCAGAGCCTGATCGCGACCAAGTCGGCGCGGGTAGTGCAGGCAGCGCGCGGCGATGGGATTATGGAATTTGGCCTGCGGCGCGCGCAGGGGCCGGACGCCGGTGTGTATGGCGCGCGGGCGGCGATGATCGCCGGCTGTGTCGGCACCTCGAATGTGCTGGCAGGACAGCTGTTTGACGTCCCGGTGAAAGGGACGCACGCGCACAGCTGGATCATGAGCTTCCCGGATGAGTATACGGCCTTCAAAAAATATTCCGAGCTGTATCCGGACGCCTGCCTGCTGCTGGTAGACACCTATGATACCCTGCGCTCTGGTGTGCCGAACGCAATCCGTGTCTTTCAGGAAATGCGCGACGCGGGAATGGAACTGAAGGGCTACGGCATCCGTCTCGACAGCGGCGATCTGGCCTATATGTCCAAACAGGCGCGCGCGATGCTCGACGCGGCCGGCTTTGAGGACGCGATTATCTCTGCCTCCAGCGACCTCGATGAGTATCTGATCAGCAGCCTGAAAACACAGGGTGCGGCGATCACCTCCTGGGGCGTCGGTACAAATATGATTACTTCAAAGGATTGCCCTGCTTTCGGAGGCGTATACAAGCTTGCTGCTGTCCTTGACCCTGCGACCGGCAAATTTATCCCGAAAATCAAGCTGTCAGAAAACACTGACAAAATCACAAATCCGGGAAATAAAAAGATTCTCCGCATTTACGACAAGACTACCGGCAAAATCCGCGCCGACCTGATCTGTCTGACGGACGAAGAGTATGATACCGAAAAAGATCTGATCATTTTTGACCCGATCGAAACCTGGAAGAAGACAAAGATCAAAGGCGGGACCTACACCATTCGCGAAATGCTTGTTCCGATTTTTCGCGGCGGAAAATGCGTCTATACCTCACCGGCTGTCATGGAGATCCGCGACTACTGCGCGCGTGAAAAAGAAACACTCTGGCCGGAAACACGGCGTCTGACCAATCCGCACGATGTTTACGTTGACCTCTCAGATAAGCTCTACGCGATCAAGAGCGAACTGCTTGAGCAGATGGGACGCGCATCGCTTACGCATTAAGTGGTACAGGATTCCTATTCGCATCCCCCGGAGGGTTTTTGTCCAATAGGGAAGTTCGGAGAACTTTCCTATCGGAATCGGATAGGGGAAACGCTCTTCTCCCCTATCCGCTGTGCCAGGCGCGAGTAGCGAAGCTACTAATTTCCACTCGCGCCTGTGTACATAAAAATCAGCCAGAGGATACTTTCCCTGGCTGATTTCGAATTCTTTTTACATTTTCTCCCTTTATTCTCATAACAGGGATTCCCATTTGCGGCAAGCTCCTTATTTTCCCAGGTAAGCCGCCCGCACCTTTTCATCCGCGAGCAGGCTTGCTCCGCTGCCGGTCATGGTGATTCGGCCGGTCTCCATTACGTAGCCGACGTCGGCCGTGCGCAGCGCCATATTCGCGTTCTGCTCGATCAGCAGAATCGTCACGCCTTCTTTATGAATCTGCCGGATGATGTTGAAAATCTCCTGCACAATCAGCGGCGCGAGGCCGAGCGACGGCTCATCCATCATCAGCAGCTTCGGACGGCTCATCAGAGCGCGCGCTACGGCCAGCATCTGCTGCTCGCCGCCGGAGAGCGTGCCGCCGGCCTGCCAGCTGCGCTCTTTCAGGCGCGGGAACAGGCTGTACACCCATTCCAGATCCGCGCTCAGGTCATCCTTGCGCATATAGGCGCCGATTTTCAGGTTTTCCAGCACCGTCAGATCCGGGAAAATCTTGCGGCCCTCCGGCACCAGGGTGATTCCTTTCGATACGATAACGTCCGTATCCTGTCCGGTAATGTTCTCGCCATTGAAGGTAATCGTACCGGAAGCCGGCTTTTCCAGCGATACGATGGAACGCAGCGTAGTGGATTTGCCCGCGCCGTTCGCTCCGATCAGCGTGACAATGCTGTTTTCCGGCACCTCAAAGCTGATCCCCTTTACGGCTTCAATCCCGCCGTAATTCACTTTCAGATCCTGTACTTTAAGCATCTTCACTCACCCCCAGATATGCCTCGATGACGCGCGGATCGTTCTGTACCACTTCCGGCGTACCCTCGGTGATCAGCTTTCCGAAATCCAGCACATACACGCGGTCGGAAATCTGCATAACCAGATCCATATGGTGCTCAATCATAAAAATTGTCATATCATACTCATCGCGAATTTGACCGATGAAATCCGTCAGCTCCTGCGTCTCCTGCGGGTTCATGCCCGCGGCAGGCTCATCGAGCAGCAGCAGCTTCGGCTCCGTCGCCAGGGCGCGCGCAATCTCCAGGCGCCGCTGAATACCATAAGGAAGCGAACCGGCGATTTCATCCTTTAAATGCGCCAGGTTCTGCATTTCCAGAAGCTCCAGCGCTTCCCTGCGCATCCGCTGCTCCTCCGCATGATTCAGACGGAAGGTCGCGGTAAACAGATTCTGCTTTGCGCGCATATGCTTCGCGATCAGCACGTTTTCAAACACAGTCATAGAAGAGAACAGACGGATATTCTGGAACGTCCGCGCAATCCCGGCTTTTGTGATTTTATCCGGCGTCTGCACCAGACGCTTCGAATATTTCCCGGCGTTTTCGCCCTTATAGGTCTTTTTCATTTTGCCGTGCGGATAGCTTTCCACAAGCTCCTGCCCGCAGAATTCCACACGGCCGTTGGTCGGTTCATATACGCCGGTAATGCAGTTGAATGCCGTCGTCTTACCGGCGCCGTTCGGCCCGATCAGTGCGACAATCTCATGCTCATTTACCTCCAGCGAGAGATTGTCCACCGCCACCACACCGCCGAACTGCATCGTAACATTTTCTACACGAAGTACATTTTTCATGGAGTCGGTACTCATTTCGCAGCCGCCTCCTTTCCGGAGTCCTTTTTACCCCGCTTCTTTTTCCACCAGTTGTACACGCGGGCAGGCGAGAATTCTTTATCCCCCATAATACCCTTGCGGTAAAACAGCACGACAATCATCACGATAACTGCAAACACAACCTTGCGGAAACCACTGCGCAGAAGCGGAACCTTGAAGCTTCCGATATAGGTCTCGGTATCCAGAAAACGCAGCCACCACTCGGAGCAGGCAATATAAAGGAAGGATGCCAGGCAGCTTCCTGTCACGGAGCCAAGTCCGCCGATAACCACAATCAGCAGAATTTCATAGGTCATTGCTGATTTGAACGTTGAAGCCTGAATCGAAGTCTGGTACATCGCCAGCAGGCCGCCGCCGATCCCCGCAAAAAATGAGGAAATGCAGAACGACATCCGTTTGTGCTTTGCCAGGTTGATTCCCATTGCCTCGGCTGCGACTTCATCATCCCGTATAGCCCGGAACGCCCGCCCGTAGGAGGAATGGATTACCAGCACCATGACCGCAATACAGATTCCGCAGACAATCAGCGGGAAGAGAACAGAATTAAAGGTCGGGAACTTGCGCAGCAGGTTGGAACCATTTGTAATCACTCCCAGCTTGTCCCACTGGAAAATCGCGCGGATGATCTCAGCAAAGCCCAGTGTCGCAATCGCCAGATAATCACTTTTCAGGCGCAGCACCGGCAGTCCGATCAGCCAGGCGAAAATCGCCGCCACAACACCGGCCGCCAGAAGACCTACAATCACCGGCACGGAAAACTGGATCAGACCGCCGTCATAATACTGATAGACCGACGCGCGGGCTTCGACCGGAATCGTCAGGACACCGTATGTATACGCGCCAATCAGCATAAAGCCTGCCTGCCCCAGAGAAAAGAGACCGGTAAAGCCGTTCAGCAGGTTCATTGACACTGCGACGAGCGCATAAATGCAGCTCTTTTTCAGCACCGTCAGCGCAATATGCGTCGAGGGCAGAATCTGCTCCAGCAAAAAGACGAATGCGCACAGTGCCAGAAGGAGCACCGCGGAAATAATGGTATTTGTTTTCTTACTCATACAAGCGCCCCCCCTCTCAGACCTTATCTGTGGCTTTTTCGCCAAACAGACCAGTCGGTTTTACAAGAAGGACGACGATCAGCAGGGCAAACGTAAACGCGTCTGAGAACGTTGTCCAGCCAAGTCCCTTGATGATATTTTCACAGATACCGATGATAAATGCCCCGATCACCGCGCCCGGAATCGAGCCAATACCTCCAAACACCGCCGCAACGAACGCCTTCAGGCCCGGCATCGAACCGGAGGTCGGTACCACGGACGGATAGTTTGTAAAATACAAAAGCGCGCCGATTGCCGCCAGAAACGAGCCAATCATAAAGGTCGTACTGATAACGGAATTAATCTTAATGCCCATCAGGCGGCTCGTCTCAAAATCATCCGCCACCGCACGCATAGCCATACCGATTTTGGTATGGTTGATCAGCTGCATCAGAACAACAACAAGAACAATTGTCAGGATTGGCGTCACGACCGTTACCACCTTTGTCGTCGCGGTTCCGATCTTAATCGTATCGGAAATCACCGGAATCGACGGCACCACCTGTGCCAGACCGCCGGTCACATACAAAGCCAGGTTCTGCAGCAGATAAGAAACGCCGATCGCCGAAATCATAACTGACATACGCGGCGCGCTCCGCAGCGGCTTATACGCCACACGCTCGACAGCGAAGCCCAGCGCCACAGTCGCCACAATCGTCAACGGAATCGACAGATACAGCGGCAGAGACGCCGATGCGTAAACCAGCACCAGCGCGGCTACCATAAAAATATCGCCGTGCGCAAAGTTAATCAGCCTTAAAATGCCGTACACCATCGTATATCCGATCGCGATCAGGGCATACTGTCCGCCGACTGAAATACCGGCCAGCAGATAAGGCAGGTTTCTGTTAATAAAATCCATGTAGGTTTTCCTCCGAATTATGTCCATGATTTGCGCAGCAAATCGTGGACGCAGGCCTCGTCCTCGCCAGATGGCATCCCATACTGCGTATGGGATATTTCCTCGCGAAGCGATTTTCATGACGAGGCTCTCCGAATCATAAAAGAGGCTGCAACGTGTGCAGCCTCCCTGCGCTTATGTCCCGCATCGGTTCCTGATGCAGGATATGTTCTGATTTTGTAACTATTCAGCACAGTACTTCGCACTTGCTGCGAAGTACGTATGATAACGTAAATTATGCAGGGAAAAGTCCCATCGCGTAGCGATTTTAAATGGACTTTTCTCCGTAACTGTGAAGGCACTGAACAGTTACCTGATTTTTACTGTACGCCCTGCTCTGCTACGAAATCCCATGCTACAGTTTCGGTATTCGCTACCTTTACGTATGCGGTATCGCGGTTCGCGTCGCCGTTCTCAGACTCGAAAGAAATCTCGCCGGTTACGCCGGTGTAAGTCGTGGTCCAGAGCGCTTCATTGACAGCTGCCGCGTCGGTAGAACCAGCGTTCTGCAAAGCAGCAAGCGCTACATAGTAAGCGTCATAGCCCATAGCCGTAACAGCTGCTACAGTATCATCACCGCCGTTATTTGCCAGTCTGGTGCTGTCCTCATTGATCCATGCCTTGATATTGGTATCAAACTCTTCGTTAGCGCCTTCCTGATAGAACGTCGTTACATATACGCTAAGGTCAGTGCCCTCTGCTGCGTTCAGGATCACGTTGGAATCCCAGGTATCGCCGGCAAGAAGCGGAACGGTAACGCCCTGTGAAGCTGCGGTCGCGATGATCAGCTGCGCTGCTTCCGTAGAAGTCGGAGCAAAGATAACGTCTACGCCCTCATTGATCGCGGTCGTAATATAAGAAGTAAAGTCTGCGGTGCCCTCCGGGAATGTATCGGAAATCACTTCGCCGCCAAGCTCCTCAAACGCCTGCTCGAAATAATAGCCAAGACCTACGGAATAGTCATCGCCAAGCTTTGTCAGCACATACGCCTTGGTCGCTTCAAAGTTCTCAGAAGCAAAGTTCGCGAGAACCGTACCCTGGAACGGATCCAGGAAGCAGATACGGAAGTAATGAGTATTGCCCTCTGTCACCTGCGGGTTCGTACAGGTAACACCGATCACCGGGATGCCTGCCTCAGCGAAAATATCGGAAGCCGCGATGGAAACACCGCTGCCGTAAGAACCAAGAACCACCGATACTCCCTGGCTTACCAGCTCAGAAGCCGCGGTCGGAGCTTTCTCTGTCGAAGACTCATTGTCCACGATCACCAGCTCTACATCGTACTCCACACCGTCAATCTCTACGGTCGGCGTCTCTGCGTTCGCATACTGGATACCAAGCGTCTCCTGCTTGCCGCCAGCTCCGTTGTCGCCCGAAGCCGGCTCAAACACGCCAATCTTCACGGTGTTGTCCGCCGCGGATACCGGCGCTACACTGGCCAGGCAAAGTGCCGCACACATCGCAACAGCTGCTAACTTTTTCATTTTTATTTCCTCCTCTATTTGTTTTTGATTTACCTGCCGCCGTCCGGCGACCAAATCTGTGACTTATTTTATACCATTTATGTCCGCATGGCAAGGACTTTTGTCTTTGTCCAATAAATTTTCTTAAAAATTTTTCCGTTATCCATCCAAAAACTCAGTCCGCCATAAGAATCGCATTCAGATAAAACGCCACCACATCATCCTCATGCGTCTCAATCAGCCGGACTTCAACACGATGAACGGCTCTTGGCATATGCTCTGTAACAGTCAGCAAATCCAGCTTGTCCCCCCAGGTCTCATCGAAATTCGCGTCCAGGATCGTGCGTGTCGTCGGATCATCGTCTACGAGAATCTCCGCGATTGGCGCCGGCTGATTCACAGACCGGCGAAATTGTACGGAAACACCGGTTCCTTCCAGTGAAAACACAATATGCGCGCCCTGCGCAGAAGCTTCCCAGCCATTTTTAAAGATATCAGTAATGCCATTCTGCTTTCGGGTATCCTTTACAAAACCTTCCACTTCTACAGTCATACCATTCTTATTGTTATAGCGGATGCTGTGTTCATAAGTATTGGCGGTCAGAGGCGCCGGCAATGAATTTGCCCGATCCGTCACGCTCGCGTTCTTCACATACTCAGCTGAATCATTTTCACAAACCGCCTCGTTCTGTCCGTCAAATGTTTCCATTCTCTCCCGCACGGTGTCAAGATAATAAGTAATCACAGACGCCACCAGTTCATGCCCCGCATCGTTCGGATGCAGATCATCCGGCGTGATCGCGCGGTTCTCGATCCTGCCCGCGAGCAGCTCCGGATAGATCGTGCTTTGCATACTGACACAGGGAAGATCATAATGCCGTCCCACCTTCGCATGCATCAGCTGCGCGCTTGCGCCGTTATCATAGCAGACATTATGGATCAGAACGACCGCAGGCGCTGCCTCATCAGAGAGCACTCTCCTCGCCAGACCTTCGTAGGTCTCCAGAAAATGCGCATTACTCTCGTCATTGACCGAAAACTCAAGAAACACGACATCCGGTTTATAAGAAAGCAAATCTTCCTCAGCGCGCGCCGCGCCAAACTGTGATGTCGTCGCCCCAATCCCGGCATTTATGTAAAAAACATCCGCCATCGGAAAATTCTCTCTCCACCAGGAATACACCAGATACGCATAACAGGTCTGAGGGGTACTTGAAAGAGAACCCTGCGTAATCGACCCGCCAAGAAAGCCAATGGTCAGCTTCTCTCCCGCGCGCGCACGCTTCATGGCGTTTTGCAGCCGCGCGTCATTTCCCTGATTTACAATCCCTGCCGATCTGTTTATTTAATACATGATCGTTCTCTCCTGCTGTCCTTTATAGATGATTTCGAGCACAGGCTTTTCTGCCATAATGCCTCTTTGCGTATTCCCTACCACGCAATTCCAAGGGTTTCGATATATCCTGCAAGCTCCTCCGCCATCTCTTCCGCCTCCGGAATCCGGATGTGTCCCGGCGTTCCGCGGCCGTTTCTTTTATATAAGAAATGATGGACTTTCGGATCATGCAGGCTCTCGCACACCGCGCCGATCGCCCGGTCCCAGTTCGGGTCATGTTCAAGAAGCGTCGTCGCCAGCACAATCTCCGCCGCCGGGTAAATGCTCCTTAATACCCGCACAAACGCGCCATAGCTTTCCCGCCAGTGCGCTGCCTGCGCCCCGTCATACTCCTCTTTCATAAAATCGCGCGGATTGCTGTCATTCTGCCCAATCGCGATGATCACGACCTGCGGCCGGTAAAGGGAGAAATCCCATCGTTTTGTAACGCCAAACGCGGGATTGTACTGGATTTTGTCATAAACACTTTCCATTCCGACGTACTCCGGTCCCGCAAACCAGCCAATTCCATCAATCAGCGAAATACCGCCCTGTGCGATATCATGAATCTCTGCGTTCAGCTTCCGTGCAGCCGTCCAGGCGTAAGAATACCAGCTGTTGGACAGCTCGCCCTGGTGCCACTCGGGATCGGGCTTCCCTATATAGTCGACTGCCTCCGACACCTCGCCGGCAGAAACGGAGTCGCCATATACCTCGATCTTTCGCTCTGGCTTCGGCGGACACGCAAGCAGGGAAACCTCCTCGCCAGTCCCCGCTTCAAAGCCGTGCAGCGTAAACGTATGGCAGGAATCCTGCCGTTTAAAAAGCAGGAGGCTGTGTTCCCCCGGTTCCAGATTTTCCGCGATGGTATAAACTCCGCGAACCGGCCGCTCCTCTGAGCCTTCGAGCCGCAGCTTTCCCTGCTCTCCATCCAGAATATAGCCCAGATAATTGTCCCAGTAGTTTTTCCGGTTGGTCACATCTACCCGCAAAGCGCCGCCCTGCACAATAAAACGCAGGGCGGCACTGCTGCACGGATAGACAAATTCTGGTGCTTTCGGATCGGAAAAATCAATTCTTCCACTGTACTGTATCTGTTCCTGATCCGGTAAAATGTACATAATCTGTCATCCTTCTCCGCATAAATCCGCACGGAGCCTTTCTTTCTGTTTTCATTCATAGTTCAGAACACTGTTCTGAACTGGTTCTATTATTTTACCCCTTGACAGAACCGGCTGTCAAGCCGCTGTAAATCTGATCCTGGCAGAAGATGAACAGAATCAGCGCCGGAAGCAGGGACATGATGACGCCCGCACAGATCAGATTGTATTTGCTGCCGAGCGGTCCCACAAAGGTATAGAGGGAAGTCGCCATGGTTCCCAGCGTGGTTTTGTCCTGCAGGTACAGGTTTGCCGAATAATACTCGTTATAGGTGCCCACACCTTTTAAGATGCACGACGTCACAATCGCAGGTTTCAGAAGCGGCAGATGGATCTTATAAAAGATCGTAAAGAACGAAGCTCCGTCTACGATCGCCGATTCATCCAGTGAGATATCGATATTCTCAAAAAACTGGATATAAATATAAATCGAAATGACGTCGGTTCCGCACATCATGATAATATAACCGTAAAGCTTATTGATCAAATGCAGGTTGTACATGATCTCGTACAGGGATACCTGCATAGCGACGCCCGGAAGCAGGGACGCGAACAGGAATAAGTTCCGGATCAGATTGTTAAACGGGAATTTAAACCGGTTCAATACATACGCGAGCTGTGTTCCGATAAATACAGACGCAACCAGCACACAGGCCACAATCAGCACGGAATTGAGGAACGCCCGTCCCATATTTGCTTTCTGGAATGCGGTAATAAAGTTTTCAAAATTCAGCCAGCTCTCCGGAAGCGTCATGACATTCGTCTGCTGGTATTCGGTTTCGGTCTTAAATGCGGTAATCACACAAGAAGCGACTGGGAGCACCGCGACAAACGAAAAGAACACCAGGGAAAAATACTTCAAAAAGGTCAGAACTGCTTTTTCAATTTTCTTAGCAACGGTCATTTTTTCCGCCTCCTTACCGATTTTTCTCTGGCAAAGCAGTATCGCTGCTCTCCATCGCCCGCGCCCTGCGTTTTGCCGCACGCGCTGCCTGTTTTTCCCGTTTCTTCGCCGCATAGGGATCCTCATCCTCACCGCTGCGGAAAATATATTTGAAGAATAGCTTCTGCAATAAGGTCGCAAACAGAATGATGATCAGCAAAATAATCGCCATTGCGCTTGCCAGGCCGACCTTCTGCTGTGTATGCGCGATCTCATGCATCACGACAAAGTAAGTCGCCGTACCGTTTGCACCGCTCGTAATGACGTAGGACGGTTCAAACGCGCTTAAAGAACCGGTGATTGAAAGAATCACGTTCAAGGTAACGATGGTGCTGATGCTTGGAAGAATCACATAGCGGAACTGCTGGAATTTGTTCGCGCCGTCCAGCTCCGCCGCCTCATAAAGCGTATTATCCACAGACATGATCGCTCCGATGAAGAGTACCATATTCTGTCCAAAATAACGCCACACGGAGGTCGCCACCAGGGAAATATTATTGATTCTCTGGTCGCGCAGCCAGTATGGAAGATTTTCCAGGTCAAACCCGCACCACTGCAAAACAGTATCAAACACATAGCCTCTGGTATAGAAGAACTTGAAAATGAAACCGATTGCAATACCGTTGATCAGATACGGAAAGAACATAAAGCCTTTGAAAACTTTACCGCCCTTTACTTTAAAGCTTAAAATAGTCGCCAGATAAAGAGCAATCGCCAGCTGCACGATCGAGCCTCCCATGTAGTAAAGACTCAGCTTCAGTGCGCCAAAACAGTCGTCCCTCTGAAAAACACGGATGTAGTTTTTCAGGCCAACCCAAGTTCTCGTTCCGATATATTTCATGTTATAAAAACTGAACCCGATCATCTCGCCAAATGGCAGATACGTAAATATAAACAGAAGCAAAAGCGGAATCGTCATAAACGAAATCATCACCAGCACCTGCTGGCCATCCCTGCTTTTCAGCCACTCTTTAAAGGTTCGTTTCTTTTTCTTTTTTGCAGTAACTGTTGCCGCCACGAAAAAACCTCCTTTCTCCTTGCCCGGCCCTGTAATCGAACAGGAGACGGTTTACCGAATCCTGCTCGCCGCGCGGGCCGGGTGCGGCTTTAGCCGCAAGACTCCTTGCCCGGCCCTGTGCATCAAATGAGCCAGAGAGTATCCCCTCTGGCTCACCCTTACCTGCACAGTTCCTCAGAGCCGGATTTCTCTGCTCCGATCCTTCATCAATATGTAGTTGTCTCGATTCCCAGGTAATCCTGTGCGTCGTTCCATGCTGCCTTCCAGTCAGCCATGATATCGTCAAAGGTCTCAGCGCCTGTGAACGCAGACTCTACGATTCTCTGAACCTTGGAGTTGCCGCCCGCGTTGAAGGAAAGCTCGGACTCGCTGTTGATCTCGTCAAGCAGTGTCTCTTCTCCTTCCAGAGCAGCTTCGTCAGCCATCAGCTCGCAGCCGTCAAATGCGGAGAACACTTCCGGCATTGCACCGGTCTTGTCGATCGGATAGCCGCCTTCCAGCTCGCACCATCCGGACTCTACGGTCATCCATTTTACGAATACCAGGGCAGCCGTGATGTTTGTATCGGAGCTGTTGACGTTAATCGCGTAGTTGTAGTCGCCGCCCGCGCTTACATACTGGGTGCCGTCTACGGTGATCGGGAACGGCATATAGCCGATGTCATCGCCATTATCGCCTGCGTCTACCATCTGGATGTAAGCCCAGGAGCCAAGCACCATGCAGCCGATCTCGCCGTTATTGATCATACTCTTGCAGCCTTCCCAGTCAGTCGTGGTATAGTCGTCCTCGATCAGACCGTTCGCTGTCGCATCATAGAGAATCTTGTATACATTGTATGCGCCAGTGCCGTCGCCCGGATCTGAGAACGGATCCTCATCATGCGCAAACTTCTGGTTCATATAAGTCGCGTCGCCGTCGGAAACGATGCCGATGTAAGCATCCCATGCGCCCATGGTCCAGCCTGCCGCATAGTTCGTGTAAAGCGGAATCGCATCGGTGTTGTCCTTGATCAGCTGCAGAGCCGCGATAAAGTCATCCGGAGTCTTCGGAATCTCAGTGATTCCGGCTGCCTCAAATACTGCCTTGTTGTAAACGATGCCCTGCGCGTTGCCCATATACGGGATACCGTAGCTGATGCCGTTATACGCATACGCACTCGCGAAATTGATCTGCTCATCCATCTCTTCAAGCGTACCGTATGGATAGAAGTAGGTCGGAAGCTCACTCGCGTCTACTGCCGGAATAAACATCACATCGCCCCAGTCTCCGGTTGAAAGACGAAGCAGTGAATCCTCTGCATAGTCTGTCACACCCTCTGTGGTAACAGTGATATTCGGATATACTTCATTAAACGCTGCGATCAGATCTGCCATCGTGCCGTCTTCCTCACGGTCGGTCTTGTGATGGATAAATTTGATCGAAGCTTCGAGATCGGTGTAATCCTCACCCAGTACAATGTCGGAATAAGCCGGAATGCTGGCATCCTCAGCGGAAGCTGCCAGTCCGCCTGTCAGTCCTGAAAGCGCAAGTGTCGCCACACCTGCCGCGGAACCACGCAAAAAGTCTCTTCTGGATATCCTGTTCATGGTAATTGTCCTCCTTTTCATGGAAACCTGATCTTCTGCGCATAGCCGGTCGCACCTGAAATACACAGGTTTTTTACAAGGGCTTTGCGCAGTTCATAGGTGTATTATAGAAATTTTTTCTCTTTCATACATCATTCATT
>JAJPXX010000207.1 GCA_021205225.1 Lachnospiraceae bacterium | reverse complement strand
TTGCAACACAGGCTGGCGTGTGATATAGTATCTTTTATTGTAACTGTTTACACATAACTATAGAAAGCAGGCAGCGACATGAAACAGCAAAGATCTTACCCGATCCTCTCAGTCAGCAAAAAAGCAGAGCGTTCCATTCTGAACGGACACCCCTGGATTTACGATGCGGAAGTCCGGGAAGTCATCGGAACATTGTCAAACGGATGCCTTGTCGATGTGGTATCCGCATCATCGGATTCGAGACAGGATCCGGATAAAGCCTCCTCTGACAGCACCCGCCCCACAAAAAAAGAGACATCCATGCAAAAACCAGGAAAATATCTGGGTACCGGATTTTACAGTGAGCATTCCAAAATCCGCGTCCGCCTGATTTCACGCAATGCGAATGATAAGTTTGACGCCGCGTTCTGGGCGCGGAGGATTCGCTACGCCTGGGAATACCGCAAAACTGTGATGGGTGCGGACATCGACTGCTGCCGCGTCATCTTTGGAGAAGCAGATCAGTTTCCAGGGCTGACAGTTGATCGTTTTCACGATATTCTGGTGACACAGACACTCTCTTATGGGATGGATCTGCTTAAACCAGTCATTTTCCCGCTTTTATATCAGACGCTGGCAGAAGACGGCCAGCAAATCCGGGGAATATACGAGCGAAATGATGTGTCCATACGCGAGCTGGAGGGACTGAAGCAATACAAGGGTTGGTATCCGCTGGACATCGCTCAGAAGCAAATGCCCCCGCTTTTCCAGAGCGATAAAGTCGGCGACAGTAGCTGTACTCCGAAAGATTACACGGGGAAGGAGTTCTCACGCACGACATCCTCTCCTCTCACGGAAATCACAGAAAATGTAATCATCTATCAGGTAGACGTAGAAAACGGCCAGAAAACCGGCTTCTTTCTTGACCAGAAATACAATCGTCAGGCTGTGGCTCGTCTTGCCTCAGGAAAACGTGTCCTCGACTGCTTTACGCACACTGGTTCCTTTGCACTGAATGCTGCCAGAGGCGGTGCGTCCCATGTCTGCGCCGTCGATATTTCCCAGAGCGCGATTGAAATGGCTCGCCACAACGCCGAGCGCAACGGACTCGCCGACCGCATGACGTTCCGCGTCGCCAATGTATTTGACCTGCTCCCGCAGCTAGAGCAGAGTCGCGAAGAAAAATACGATTTTATCATCCTCGATCCGCCTGCTTTCACCAAAAGCCGACGCACCGTGGACAGTGCGAAAAAGGGCTACAAAGAAATCAACCTGCGCGCCATGAAGCTTCTGCCGCGCGGCGGTTATCTCGCCACCTGCTCCTGCTCACATTTCATGCCGGACGAGCTGTTTACCAAAATGCTGCACTCTGCCGCCGCTGACGCCGGGGTACAACTGCGCCAGATTGAGGCCAGGCAGCAGGCGCCCGACCATCCGATCCTCTGGAACGTGCCGGAGACGGATTATCTGAAATTCTATCTGTTTCAGGTGATTTAGCTGTACAGAGTGAAAGAATGCAGGAAAATCAAGGGCTCTGGCACCTTTCGAAAAAGCATTTTCAGAGTTTGACACAACTTTTGACACAACTTTTTCCGAAAAATACAAAATTGGGAGCAGTTTTCTTGCATCCTGCTCCCGTATCTTTTCTATAATGCTCCCATAACCTTCCGCAACTCTTCGCGCTTCGTTTTCTCCATCACATCCACGTATAGGTCAGCCGTCATTGCAAGTGTGCTGTGTCCAAGAATCGCCTGCAGGGCTTTCAGATCCATTCCGTTTTCTATACATCTGGTTGCGAAACAATGCCGTAATGTATGGAACGTGCAATCTCCCTTGCTTCCCCAGATCAATACCGCCTGGAAAAGCACCTTGCTTCCGTGGATTACCTCATAGCCCAGCTTTTTCCAGGCTGCCCAGGTATTCACCTCTTCCTGCACTCCTGCCGCCGCTTTCGCATTCTCAATGCGCTCTGCATTGACCGTCTCGGCCTTCGCTGATAACCATGCCCTGTGGAGCGCTTTGCCAAAACTGATCTCTCCATCTGCTTTGCGGAAGTTCTTCCATGCCCTTGTCATGATTCTCGAAAGATTGTATTTCATATCCTTGCCTCCATTTTGGTGCAGCCCCGAAAGCATCTTCCTGACTATTGCCGCCCGTCCTCGTTGGTTCACAGGTATATGGCTTTCCGGTTTCGGGTTCTTTCGGTTCCCGGCTGCTCTGTTCTCTTGATGTGTATAGCACATCAGATATGTACATATCTGTCTATCGTTAGAATTCACAAATATGTACATATCTTTTTGTCGATTTTGTATATGTACATATCATAGACTTCGTGCTATACTTTCATCGTAAGGTGGAGGAGATGCCTCTATAATCGCCCCGCCTCCATCGGAATACTACAGAAAGAAGGTGAAGCAATGCCGCTATCTAACCAACGAAAAGAAAGCATGTATAAATACGCCCGTGAAAACTTAAAACGCATACCACTTGATGTCCAAAAAGAAAAGTATGAGGAAATTAAAGCCGCCGCCACTGCTGCTGCTTTGCCCGTCAATAGCTATATCAAACAGGCCATTGACGAAAAAATGCAGCGCGACTCTCAGTCCACATAACCACAGGAAAGAAGGTGCAATTATGAGTTATCGGGAAATAGCAAAATCAATGATCGACCGTATCCCAGAAGATAAAATGATTTTTGTTATCAACATCCTTGCAAACCTCGGTGAACTATCCGGCGTAGATGTATACCCTGAATTCACTCCAAATGAGGAAACTCAGGAAGCTATCGCGGAAATTGACCGAATGATTGAAACGGGAGCCAGTGAAAATTTTTCAGGCAGTACAGAGGATTTCCTTGCTTCGCTCTTAGAGGATTAAAACATATTGATCTGTTGAAACAGACTGCAAAACCATAGAAAGGAAGGTGCTATTATGCCGTTACCCAAAGAACAAATCTACACTGAAGATGATTACTGGAATCTCCCGGAAAACGTTCGTGCAGAACTGATTGACGGAAAGATTTACTATATGTCCGCGCCCAGCCGGATCCACCAGGAAATACTCAGCAACTTATTCGCTGAAATTAAACTCCATATACGCTCAAAAGGCGGATCATGCCGTGTCTATCCTGCTCCATTCGCTGTCAAATTACGGAAAGACAGAGAGAACACTGTTGAACCTGATATTTCCGTCATCTGCGACCGTTCAAAACTCACTGGAAAAGGCTGCACGGGTGCTCCCGACTGGATCATTGAGATCGTGTCCCCGTCCAATCCCGGCCACGATTATGTGCGCAAGCTGAATCTGTATGCTGACGCTGGAGTGCGTGAGTACTGGATCATTGATCCGGCGGAAGAAAGTGTTCTTGTCTATCTCTTTGAGCAGAACAATTTTCAAACTTACTTATTCCAGGACAAGATCCCGGTAAGCATCTTTGAGGATCTCACAATCGACTTTGCGGAACTGATTGCAGATATTCCAGCAGATGATTAATCGCCTGCTCCTGCTTCTGTCTATCACGTGGGGAGTCTCGCAAGGCTCCCCCTTTTCATATCCACAAAAAAAGGAGTCTTTATCTCTGTTTATTTGCCTTTACACGTGTACGGCATAGTTTAATTATAGCACATTGGATTTTTGCGGAAATTCCCGGATATTTCCGGAAATATCCGGATAAAAACGGATTAAAAAGAAATAAATGGAATTTATAATACAAAAAAGTACAACTTATTATCT
>JAJPXX010000035.1 GCA_021205225.1 Lachnospiraceae bacterium | reverse complement strand
CTTCCAGAAATGCCCGGTATTCCGCCGTGCTCCACTGGTGTTCCAATTTGACGCCAGCGATACTGATGATCTTCGACCATATGGCACTGACAACTCCTTTTTTATGGTTCACAAAATTAGGCGCGATCAGTATGCCGTCATCTTTCAGAACCCGGTCTATTTCCCGCAGCGCTTTCTGCGGGTTCGGAACAATGTGCAGGGCGTTGGCGATAATGACCGCGTCAAAGGAATCGTCTCCATAGGGAAGATGTTCTGCGTCCGCCACCTCAAAGCGCAGGTTTTCTGGGCATCTGCCCTTCTTTGCTTCCCTTATCATCCCATCCGAGTAATCCGTGGCAATCATTTTATGTGCGGCATGGGCAACGTGCTTTGCCAGCAGGCCGGGACCGGTGGCAACCTCCAGCACGTCCATACCCTGAATGACCTTTGGGATGCGTTCATACATCAGGCCGTATGTTTTCCGGTCTCCCCGCATGGCCTTCTCATAAATCGGGGCGTAGAGGTCCCATATCTTTTTATTCATCTCTGTAATCTCTCTCCATTTCATGTCCGACATTGCTTTTTATGTCGGACGAAGGCAATGTCCCGATTTTCAACGGAAATCGAGGACGGTACCGCGCCATCGCCTGCAAGGCGATTCTCATGCGCAGCTTTCCATTGTGTACATCGTTCCGCCGCCCTTTATCGGCGTTTCTGCCGCTTTCTTCATGCCGCAGGAGACGTACTTTTTCACTTTCAGTTCTGTGTCCGTATCCAGGACACAGGGGATATTCCGCTCCTGGGCGATGTGAAACGGTTCTTCCAGCAGCACGCGCAAAAATCCCTGCCCCTGAAACTCCCGTCGGACAGCGACCATGGAAATGACCACATAGTCCGGCTCTTTCTGATATATTTTCTCATACGGGTTGCTCATCAGCGGAAGCAGCTTTTTCAGTGACCCAAAGGAAAGCTCCCGCAGGAACCGCCACGCCATATGGAAGAATACACGCACCATTTTCACGCCCCATGCCTTCGCTTCATCTTTTCTCCAGTAAACAAGATAGCCCTCCTGCCGTTCGGAGGTCGCATAGAGGACACCAAGGCGATAGTAGCACTCCGTCATGATCTCCAGGGCCGTTATCGCATCCTCACGGTCAAGGCGTGTAAATAAGCCTTCACCCTCATCATAGAACGCCCTGCCAATACGCCTGCCGATTGTTTTTAATTCTTCGTCGGTGAGGTTTTTCAGTCGAATCATGTGCTCACTCCACCTCTCAGCGTCTGCTCGCGATAGAGCCTGGCGTGGTACAGCCCTGCCAGCAGGTGATCCAACTCGCACATCACCGGCAGGCTCTCCAGATAACCGCAGGCTCTCGCGTAATCGTTTAACGGACATCTCGTGAAATGATAGTATATTGTCCTGTGTATTTCATACTGCTGCTCCTTCCTTGCAGGTATTTTGAAAGAAACCCATGTTTAGCCCTCCTCGTAATTGATCCACTCTATAATCGTCTTCTCCGCATCTTCAATGGCAGCAAGACATTCCTTTTGATATTTCCCGAAGCTTTTATACATCAGTCCAACGAAGGGAAGCAGACGGTACAGCAGCTTTTCCCGCTCTCTGTTCGGCATCATGCCTGTCAGATGGCTGACATTTTTATAAATGACGGCTGTCACCTCTTTCTCATATTTCACTCCCGTCAGATACGCCTCCATTTTTCTGACAGAATACGCAGACGGCCACGCCTCATCCTTGTCGCCTGCAATCAGCAGGATTCTCGCATTGCTCTTTTCCAGCGGAAGAAAAGCTTCCTGCTCCCGCACTTTGTCCTGATAAGCATGATAATAAGAAATCCACATTCCCATGACCGGATAATCCGCTGCGGGTGCTTTCTGATACTTAGCTGCTTTTCCATCAGAAAAATCCGCCGATACGAACGGAATGCTCTACGATTTTTCGCACCGTCGTCATAAAAACAGCATCCACCAAAATGTCTTTCGGGGACAATTCCGCCATCCTTCGCTGCTCCTCGTCGCTAAACGGAACACTTCCCGGTGATGAGGCGATGATCAGGCCGGGCATGGGCAGCGGCTCCGGCTGGGCGTTATTGTGCAGGCAGACCCCTAGCGCCAGCGCCGCCCCGGAGGAAAAGCCAATCAGCGCAATGTTCTCTGGCGCATACTCCTGCAGCATCTGCCGGTACGTTTCATAGGCCATCCCAAAGGTCTCCTTTACGCAGTGATCCGTACACAGCGGATAGTAGGGAAACCACACATCCCGCCGGATGCCTTTCCGAACTTCTCCGCCAGCTTTACATCTCCATCGTCAGGGCCGAGAATGTATCCGCCGCCAAAGAAGAACAGCAATGCCCGTTTGGACGGTGTCGGCTGGGTCTCAATTTTTAAGCAGGCATATTGCTCCAAAATCGTCTTTTTCGTATAACGGAACTGTTTTCTCGTTGGGATTTGGAAGCCCCGTTTCCGATTCATCTTTCGCGCTTTTTCCAGAAGCTCCCCCTGTGGCAATGCAAATAGCTTCTTCATGCCGCTGGCTTTGACCAGAGCGCTGGCGATTTGAAAGCGAATGCTCATGGCATTTTTTCTCCTTCCGCAGAATAATCCTTTTCTTGATCTCCCACAAACCAGTAGTCACAAATCCTCCCACCGACGGCCAGCGTTTGCTCACGATAGAGCCTGGCATGGTACATCCCCGCCAGCAGATAATCCATCTCACACATCACCGGCAGGATTTCCAGATAACCGTAGGCTCGTGCATAATCATTTAACGGGCATCTCGTGAAATGATAGTATATCCACGCTATAAGTTATTTGCTGTTTCGGTGCAGGTACAGCCATGCCAATATACTTCCGAACCATAAAACCATGCTCTCACTCATCAGGCCGTTCGTGAAAGCCAGTCGAAGCGCATTGTCCGGCATAAGCAGGGTTATCAGCTTCAACACAAGATAGAAAATCAGCGGATTGGACAGAGCCATCTGCTGCGGCAGGGCGCTTTGTCCACGCAGCACCAGCCAACCCCAATAGAGATAGGGCGGCAGCATCAATACCTCGCTCACCAGGACGAGCCAGGAAAAATGGGAAACGACTGCCTCCGAAACCGGAAGGGCGGCGGTGGCGTACCCGTTCCCGTTCATCCAGGCAAAACCATACAGGATCATGATGTAAAAAAGGTGCAGGCAAAGCCACGGCGTCAGGCTGAATGTGGTCAAGTAGTGGTAGACTTTTTGCCGTCCTTCTCCAGTGATCAGTTCCCCAATCGCAAACAGTGCGATCCCGTACAGGATAATGCCGGGGAAGGCCAGCACCATGGCCAGATTGTTGCGCCAGGGAGCGATTTCAGCCGCCCCTGCCGTCAGCCAGGAGATCGTCCCGGAATAGGCCGTGTCGCCGTAGAGCATAAGCCAATCCCCAACGCCAAAGCACACACAGCCCAACAGACCGCAGAGAAGAGCAAAAGTAATCTTTTTATAGTTTGACATTTTTTCATTCCTCTTTTCCTATTGCCTTACATGATCCACGTCATTATCAAAGAAACAACCGATCTCCCCACGGCAAACAGCGGAAGCTTAGATGGAAATGCTCATCAGTCATGCCCACCCTTTCGGCATGTGAAACAAGCCACGGATTTTACAGTGCTAAACTCTACTGCCTCATACTGCCGCTCCACCCTCTCTTTCAGACTGTCCGCTGATTCATAGGGTGGAGTGGAGAACCCCATCGGTTCATAGAGATGCCGGATAAACCAATCA
>JAJPXX010000083.1 GCA_021205225.1 Lachnospiraceae bacterium | reverse complement strand
GATAAGTTTGAGAAAGTCTCGGACGAATCTATGAAAAAGTATGATCAAGACGGATATTATACTTTGAATCTTTCGGAGGTTCATTCGCCAGTTGTTATTAAAAGCGATGATTTGGCGGCGGCAAAGGAGTATGCTAATAAAGTTAATTTAGGCGAAATTAGGTACTCTGGTGTACGGCAGCCGTTAAATTTCTCATCTCTTAGCAAAACAAATTGTAAAAAAGTGGAGGGTATTCCGCTGTTTGCTGATGTTAGAGGATTTACATCGCAGTTTGATTCGGATGATGAAAATCTGGATGAAATGGCACAGAAGACGCAGAACATTTTGCAGTCGATGTATCAGGTTACAGTAGGTAATGGCGGTGTACATATCCAGTTCCAAGGCGATCGGGAATTATCACTCTATCATAATACTGTAAATGAGTTTGACCAGACAACGGCAGGCTGCTTTAAGACGGCTGTATTAGCGGCTATGCGTTTAGTAGATATTGTGAAACCGTTTAATGTCCGTATCGGTGTTGGAGGAGATTTTGGAAAGCTTTATGCAACGAAAATCGGAGCACGAGGAGAAAAGGATAATATCCTTATTGGAAAAACTGTTATAACTGCCGATAAAATGGAAGATGCTTACGCCGATGAGGATCAGATTGCAATAACAAGAGATGTTTATAAAGGGCTACAATCGGAAGATCCGGAGCTTGCAAAGAGGTTTGTCTATAAGGGAAACATATATCTCACTACGGTTGGATTTAAGGAATATCAAAATGCCTTGCTTTATGCACAGCATTCCTCAAATACCAAGCACAACAACTATAATGGAGCATGGGGTGTGTTATTATAGAATATGAATGAATCAACTACGTGGAGTAAGTATTACGAGGATGTTAAACGAGATTTTGAGGAAGCAAGAAAAGAGTATCCATTTATAGAGATGACTATCCTGCCAACCAGAGAGCCACAACCGATCATCATAACGGCAATAGCCGTTGAAAAAAGAATTATTGATGCAACTTTGGCAAGGAAAGAGGACTTTCTGGATGAATATTCCAAAAGGATAGTGATGAAAGTCCCTTGTGATTATCAAGAAGCCGGATGCGTCGTTTACGGCGCAAAATGGCTGGAAATAAGTAGAATTCCAAAAGAAGATTTACATATCTACAGTAGTGATATGACTCAGGATGGATATGTAATGTGCGTCGGAACGCCGGAGTCATTTCCATTGTTAGATAATGTGATTTTGGAAAATATACGAACTGCGGATGCTATGTTGGTTGCATATGAGAAAGTTATGCGCGGAATAGATGATTCCCTTAATCTGATTGCCTATGCACATGGCGATAAGGGGAGAAAACAGTTTGAAGGAAACAGAAGAAGATATATTTCGAGGTAGTAGATATGGCAGGAAAGGGTAACGCACAAAAGCAACAAGGAAAGAAACAAAAGGATGATTATATATCGGAACAGATCGATCAGATGAAATATGGCTTTGATCTTGAAAATATGTGGATTGGAAATGCTGATAATAAGGTGAGTGTGGCTTGTGCTTTGCACGCTGGAATTTTTGCAGTAATCACTTTTCTTTCAGAACAGGTTGTTTCGAAAGAAGAGATTAATACTTGTTGGGAAAATACTTATAGGATTACATTCGTGCTGAGCATAGTATTACTACTCTTTGCAATATTTTGTTATATCGAAGCTCTTAGCCCTAATTTGCTGTCTTTTTCTACCAAAAAAGATAATGGCAAGAAAAAATATCCTTTATATTTTGGGGATATAGCAGATGAAAATTTTGCAAGTTATAAAGGTAAAATATGTCAGTCGACACCAAAAGACTTTCTCGATGAACTAATTTCGGAAACATATATAAATGCTGGTATATGTAATCGAAAAATGAAATGGTATAAACGTGGACTGTGGTTGACATTTATTTCTATTGCCTTATCTTTCGTAAGCATGGGTGCACATTATTTCATGTAGGTTCTCGAGTGATTGGCAGACATTTTGACACTGTACTCGGCGATGTATGATTTTTCTGATCGTGAAGAGGAAAAATTTGGGAAGTCTCAGTGAAAAGGCTGTTTGCCTGTTGAGATTATGATATGTCCGCATAAGTCAGTGACTGTACTTTGAATAAATCCAAGGTACAGTCAGAGGCTTATGCGGGCATTTTATTTACTGATCAGATTCCAAGTCCGTAAAGGATTGCTTTCAATTCCTTCACGGTACGGGTGAGAATTTCTTCTTCGATTTTATTGCAGTCCAACAAAAGACGGTGAAGCTCACTGTCTGCTGTTGAGGCTGGATACTCCAGACTGTCTACCAGCAGATCATCGGGTGAAACGCCAAGAGCGTTAGCAATAGAGATCAGAGCATCCAGACCGAGCGGTTTGCCGATTTCTATTTTGCTAATATCCGGGGATATATTAAAAGAATATATTAAAAGAATATATCCGGTACAATCTGGTATCGGAAAACGAGTTTCGAAAGATTGCCCGTGCGTATGCGACAGAATATACGGAGGATGAGCTGAAAAATTTTTATTATGCACTTTTAGATATGATAGGTGAAACGAAAAAGAAATATTTTGATGCAGACAGTGAAACGGCAGGTTTTTATAGTCAATCGGTCAACATCTATGACTTGATATGCCAAACAGAAAGAAAAAAACAAATTATGATCCGAACGCCGTAATGAAAGAATTAATAGATTCGATAGTACTTCGCCGGTGCCGGTGGAGGAACGACAACCACAAACAATAACCAGAAAACCACCAACCTCGGAGGCGTAAACATCTATGTGACGGGGAGCAAGAACCAGAGCGCGGATGACCTTGCGAAGACGGTGGCGGATAAAATCAACGATATGCTGGACGAGGACAACTCGGTGTTCAAATAAAACTAACAGCCGTGTCGCAAGATTTGTATTGCAACCTGTGATACGAAGTTGTATAATGGTGGCATGAAAGGCGGTGTTGATATGGCTGTTAAAAGTGCGAATGTTACTGCGAGGGTGGAGCCGGAAGTTAAGGCGGAGGCCGAGGCAATCATAGACCAGCTTGGGCTGTCTGTTTCGGCTGTGATAAACTCACTGTATAAGCAGATTATTTTAAGGAATGGCCTCCCGTACACGCTTACGGTTCCGAGTGCCCCAAAAGCGCGTGACGAGATGTCCAAGGTGGAGTTTGATGCCATGATGGAAACAGGGCTTACACAGGCAAAGAATGGGGAGTCCATTCCTGCTGAAGAAGCCTTTGACCAGCTTCTGAGAGGAATCTGATGAAAAACTACGAGGTAAAGATTACCCCATATGCACTCGAACAAATGGCGGAAATCCGCGATTATATCGTATACCAGCTACAGAATCCTGACGCTGCCCGTAATCTGATTGAGGCGATACAGACGGAAGTTATGAAGCTGAATCAGATGCCGGACAGGTTCCGGCCGGTTAACGAGGAACCCTGGGGAGACCGTGGTGTACGGAAACCGATGGTGAAAAAACTTCTATGCCTATTACTGGATTGAAGAAGAAGCGGCAGCCGTCCATGTTACAGCTTAACATCATGCCATTACCAACATAAGCACAAGATTCGCTTCTGATGGTGTGGTTAATACCTTTTCGGACGGGATTTCCACCCGCTGGATGTTGCGTCCTTCGCTGGACGCACTGCCTGACCCCGTGTACACAATAGACCGCTATTCTCCCAACATATATCCTTCCTTCTCGCAAACAACCTTACATTTCTTCTTGAAGCACGCAATACCATACTT
>JAJPXX010000173.1 GCA_021205225.1 Lachnospiraceae bacterium | reverse complement strand
ATAACAAGCGGAATGAATATAGTTGTTACTTTTCCGGAGATTTATTTTCTTTTTTTCCCTGTTTTCGTCATTTCGTTTTGTTCCACTTCGGCCTGCGCTATTTTTCTGATAGACATTTGAAAAAAACTGAGTATAATCAGAGAAGGTGAACAGAGAATTTACAGAAGGAGTTTATGAAATGTATCAGATAAATTTCGCGCAGCCGATCCACATTCATTTTATTGGCATCGGCGGCATCAGTATGAGCGGCCTGGCGGCAGTGCTCCTGAACCGCCGCTTTACAGTGACCGGTTCCGATTCCAGAAACAGTGAACTGACAGCATGGCTGACCGGTCTGGGAGCAAAGATTGCGATCCCGCAGAGCGCGGCAAACGTGACGGACGATATCGATCTGATCGTCTACACGGCGGCGATCCACCCGGACAATCCGGAATACGCAGCCGCGGTAGAAAAAGGAATCCCCATGATGTCCCGCGCAGAGCTGCTCGGACAGCTGATGGATAATTACCCGACCTCTGTGGCTGTTGCCGGCACACACGGAAAGACAACGACCACTTCCATGATTGCCCATATCATGATGGCGCGGGAAATGGATCCAACCATCTCTGTCGGCGGCATTCTCCCCTCCATAGGCGGAAATGTGCGGGTCGGCAGCTCTGACGTTTTCCTGACAGAAGCCTGCGAATATACGAACAGCTTTCTGCATCTGACCCCCCAGATCGGGCTGATTCTGAACATCGACGCAGATCACCTCGACTTTTTCAAAGATCTGGACGATATCCGCCATTCCTTCCGGCTGTTCGCGGAAAAAATTCCGCCGGAGGGAGCGCTCATCATTCACGCGCAGGTGCCGGATCTGAACGCATTTACCGCCGGACTGCCCTGTCGGGTCGTGACCTTTGGCAACGGCTGCGGCGATTATCACGCGGAGAATCTTTCCTGGGACGAGATGGGTCACGCCAGCTTTGACCTGTACCATTCTGACCGTCTTCTCGGCCGTTTCTCCCTGAAGGTGCCAGGTGAACACAATGTGGGAAACGCTGCCGCGGCAATCGCCTGTGCGGATCTGCTCGGCGTTCCGGCAGAATATATCGCGGACGGACTTGCCGGCTTTACCGGCACAGACCGGCGCTTCCAGAAAAAAGGGGTGATCGGCGGTGTGACCATTATTGACGATTACGCGCATCATCCGACCGAGATCCGCGCGACGCTGCGCGCGGCACATCAGGTTCCGGCAAAGCGGGTATGGTGCGTATTCCAGCCGCACACCTATTCGCGCACCAAAGCGCTGCTCGATGAATTTGCGGAAGCCCTCACACTGGCTGATAAAGTCGTTCTGGCTGATATTTACGCAGCGCGGGAGACCGACACCCTCGGCGTCAGCTCTGCCCTGCTGCGCGAAAAGATCGAAGAAAAAGGAACCGAAGCCTGGTATTTTCCGACCTTTGATGAGATTGAAACATTTCTGCTGGAAAACTGCCTCCCCGGCGACCTGCTGATCACCATGGGCGCAGGAGATGTCGTGCGAATCGGAGAGAAGCTGCTGGGAAAATAGGACTGGAAAACCGCCTTTGAATCATTCAGAGGCGGTTTTGCTTTATATCCTTATATATTTCAAAACGCAGCCGATCATCATTCGCGCTTTATCCATTATTCCTGTGCTTTGCCAAAAATTTATTAATCCTCGCCGTCGGCGTGAGCAGGTCGCTCATGGATCCGTCGTGGTTCAGCGTATCAATGATCAGCGCGATATATTTGCTCAGATCACAGCCGGTATAATAAGGCTTTGAGAGCAGCTCCGGCGACTGGTAGACCAGATTCGTCGTCACCAGCGCGTCAAACAGGCCTTCCTCATAGGCTTTATCGAACTTCTCCAGGCTTTTGGTGAACAAGCCGAAGGTCGCACAGATCAGGACGCGTTTTGCCTTTCTCTTTTTAAGCTGCCGGGCAGCGTCAATCATACTGTTGCCGCTGACGATCATATCATCGATGAGGACCACATCCTGTCCCTCAATATTTCTGCCAAGAAATTCATGCGCAACCACCGGATGCTTTCCCTTCTCGACACGGGCGTAATCGCGCCGCTTGTAGAACATCCCCATGTCCACGCCAAGCAGGTTCGCCATATAAATCGCGCGGCCGGCCGCACCCTCATCCGGACTGATCACAGTCAGATGCTCCGGGTCAATCTTCAGATCCGGCGCCGCCCGGAACAGACCCTTGATAAACTGATAAACCGGCAGAACCGTCTCAAATCCGTGAAGCGGAATCGCGTTCTGCACCCGCGGGTCATGCGCGTCAAAGGTGATGATATTCTCCACGCCCATCTTCGTCAGCTCCTGCAGGGCAATCCCGCAGTCCAGCGACTCACGTCCCGCCCGCGTAAACTGGCGGCTCTCGTAAAGAAACGGCATGATAACATTCACCCGGCGCGCCTTGCCGCCGATCGCAGCGATCACACGCTTCAGATCCTGATAATGGTCATCGGGAGACATCCGGTTCGTATAGCCGCTTAAGGAGTATGTGAGGCTATAGTTGCAAACATCCACCAGAATATAGATATCCTTGCCGCGCACGGAATCATTCACCTGCCCCTTCGCCTCACCGGAGCCAAAGCGCGGCACATCCGTGCTCACCAGATAGGAGGATTTATCATAGCCCAGAAGAAGCGGGCTGCCCTGATGCTCATGCACACGCTCCGATCTCCAGTTGACAATGTGGGCGTCGATCTTCCTGCCCAGTTCCTCGCAGCTTTTCAGCGCGATAATGCCCAGATCCCCCACCGGGATCGAATCAAGGTTCCGCTCATAGCCAGTCTGCATATTTTCCTCCTAGTACCTGCCCGCCAGATTGCAGGTATTCCTCTGTAAGAATCATGGTTTCCTGTGAACCGCCTCCATCATACCATAAAACCGCCTATGGTCAAGCCCTTCCTTCGGTCTTTTTTCCGTACAAAATCAGCCGCCGCGGCAATTCCCCGGCCGTGCTATTCCTTCCGCCGCGCAGCAAACTTTTTCTGAATCCGGATATCATCTCCCACCAGGCGCAGCATCCGGTAATCGCTGGAGATCCGAGAGAGAACGCGCTCCGAATACCGCTCAGAAATCGCCGCCAGAGAAAGATTCGTCGAAATCATGGTGCTTTTCCGGAGCAAAATACGCTCATTCAATATCAGAAAGAGCCGGGACGCGACAAAGGAATTCACCAGCTCCGTCCCCAGGTCGTCGATGATCAGGAGATCGCACGCAAAAATATGCCGCTCCAGCTCACTCGTCTCGTTCTCATCCGTGCGCCCGAACGAAGAATCTGCCAGCAATTCAAACAGCCGGAAAGCAGAAAAATAAATCACGGAATGGGTACTCTCCAACAGCGCGTTGGCTACACAGTGCGAGAGGAATGTCTTGCCAAGTCCCGTATCGCCGGAGAGGAACAGGTTCGCGGCTTCTCCCCCGTCAAATTCCCGCACAAAGCGCTGGCATTCGCTCAAAGCGCGCGCGGCCGCCTGTGCCGCGGTAAGCCCGGTGACCGGATCTTTCACTGTCTCCGGATAATACTCCAGAGAAAACGCGGAAAAATTCTCCTCCCGGATATTGTCGCGCAGATTCGACCGCGTATAAAGCAGGTCAATGGCTGCCTGCCGAAAGCAGTGGCACTTCTCCTGGCCAATGTATCCGGTATCCCGACAGTCCGGGCAATGGTAATGCGGCGTCAGATATCCCTCCGGAAATCCGGCTTCCCGCAAAAGCATTGCTTTTCTCTCGCTGATTTTTCTGATCTGCGCACGAAGCGAGCCAAGCGGCGAAAGGGAAGCGTCGTCTGTCGCTCCCTCGGTCTGAGCCATCCCGCGCAAAGCCTCATCTGGCTGCGTACCCTCGGCCGCCGAAGTCTCTTCCGCCGAATCAGTAAGCAGCGTGCGCGCGCACGCCGTGCTTGCTGCTGCAATCTGCGCATCCAGCGCAGACAGCTCCGGTATCCGGCGGTACGCCTCCTGCTCTCTCTCATAAAGCTCCTGCCGCGCCTTGTTCTGGCGGCGCTGGTAATCCCGCATGATCTCATCATACTGTGTATTTGTCAGTCCCATATTTCTTCACCCGCAATCCACTTCCGCCAAACCCTCTCAGGGCTGCCCAAACAGCTTCTTTTCCAGGCTGTCGTAGTTATACTCTCTCTGGGTAAAATTGTTAAACCGCCCCGCATTCCCGCCGGAGCCTGCCCGGCTCTGCGTATGCTTCTTTGCGCTCTGCTCCCGCTCCCATTTTAAATCCGCGTCCTCCACCTCTTTCATTGTATGGACGCCGGCCGTATGCCACTCAGATAAAATCTTGTCCGCGTACTGAAAATTCGGCTCATGAATCTGCCGGATCGTGCGGCGGCAAGCCTCCAGAATGAGATCCATATCGAAGCCGTACTCCTTCATCCAGCGGTCGATCAGCTCCTGCTCCTGCGGCGCCGGATTCCGCCCCTTGAGACCAAATTCCTTCATAACAGAAAAATAATTTTTATTATGAAGGTTTGATTCTTTTTTCGCCTCCGTCACTGTCGTAACCCCGGCCTCAGCCCAGCCCTGCGCGACCTTACGCATATAATAATGGCTGAATGACCCCCGCGTAATACAATACTCAAGCAGATATTCAATCAGATCTGTCGAAAATCCGAGCGTATGATAGTAGTAAACAAAATCACTCTGCTCCGTCGAGGAAAGCGGCCGCTTAAGATACTGCTCCGCCACAAAATAAAGCTCGCGGATCGCATCCTGTACCGCCGGATCCATCTGCGACAGCGGCAGGGATTCATCCGCAGCAGGTTCCATCTGCTGTTCCCCGGAATGGGTGTGCGGCCGGACAGAAACCGGCTCCTGGTAAGATGCCATCCCATCGCTGTAAAGATCTGCCGTTCCCCGCAGGGCATCCGCAGGAACCACGGGGGCAGAGTAATCGCCCGGATCCAGAAATGTCACTGATTCCAGTGTCCCATCTGATGAAAGCTTCATGCGAAGCAGGTTCTGCCGCTCCCAGTACGTCAATGCCCGCAAAACGTCTTTCTCCGTATGCTCAAACACATCCGCAATCGAGGAAAGCGAAAGCTCACGCCCACTGTTCGCACAGCGAAGCAGATACAGATAGACTTTAACAAACTCCCCATTGGCGTGGGGCATATACTGGTCAATAAATGAATTCCGGATCACCGTGGAGCCCTCCGGATTATCTGTATATATCTTCATCGCTATACGCCTTCCCTGCTGATATCCTTTTTACAGAATCCGGGAATAGAGAGAAATGGTAACTGCCTCCGGATTCCATCTGCTTCCGCCAGCCTGCGCCGCCGCATCTGTTTTATCTGTGAAGAAGTATAGCATAATTCTTCCAAAATGAGAACCGCTACTTTTCCACAGGGAAAACGAGTTATCCCCTCCACTTTTCCTGTGAATAATGTGGATAACTGGTTGACAATAATTCGGTTTTCCCAATCCGGGTGCCCCAAAATGACGGATTCTGTCGAATAATTATGTAAATCTTGTTATCCACAAAAATATCCTGTTTCATCCCTGCCTGAAGTGTGCATAAAAATGTGGATAATGTGAATAACCCGGGAAAAACCAGCAAATAGCCAGTCTCCCGGGTGTGCAAAAAATGTTCGCGGATATTTTATTTAAATAACCTTAATCACGCCTTTGACAATCTCCGCCTTATTATCCACGCAGGAATCCAGCGCATTCTGAATATCATCCAGTTCATAATAATTTGTAACAATATCTTTGATATGGATTTTGCCGGAGGATACGGCGTCAATCGCCATCGGATAAATATTGCGGTAGCGGAATACCGTCTTGAACGTCAGCTCTTTGTCAAGCGCCGTCCCGATCGGCAGCGTCATATCTCCGGACGGGCTGTAGCCAACAAAAACGATCGTTGCGCCCTTCTTTGCCGCGCGGATCTGCTGCTGTGCCGTAATCTGAGACCCCGCTGTCTCAATCCCCAGATCAAAGCCCGCGCCGCCGGTAATTTCCTCAATCCGTGCCACAGTATCCTCTTTCGCGCCGTTGATTACCTCGTCCGCACCCAGCTCTTTCGCTTTTTCCAGACGCTTGTCCATCACATCCACGACGATGACCTTAGAAACGCCTCTTGCCTTCAGAGAAAGAAGCGATACCAGACCAATGCAGCCCGCGCCGGTCACTACCGCCGTCTGCCCCAGATGCGCGTCGCCCTGGTTTGCCGCATGCATACCGACCGCCAGCGGCTCAATCAGCGCCCCCTCCATCGTGCTCACGTTATCCGGAAGCTTGAAGCAAAGCCCCGCTTCATGCGCCACATATTCCTGGAAAACACCGTCCACCGGCGGCGTCGCAAAGAAAACGACGTCCTTACACAGGTTATACTTTCCCTGCTTGCAGAATTCACAGTGACCGCAGGTTTTGCCCGGCTCCAGCGCCACCCGGTCGCCGACCTTCAGGTTCTTCACATTCCCGCCGACCTCGACGACCGTGCCGCCCGCCTCATGTCCGAGCACAAACGGCGGTTCTACGATAAAATTGCCAATCCTTCCTGCCTCATAATAGTGCAGATCAGAGCCGCAGATACCCACATACTCGATTTTTACCAGAACTTCATCCTCTTTGGGCACAGGGATCGGCCGTCTCTGAATCTCGACCTTGCGGATATCGGTCATGACTGCTGTTTTCATTGTTCCATTCATAGCTTCTTTCTCCTTTCTTTATACGCACAGACACATATGGAACAGCGGCTTCTGCCGTTTTGCGCCTGGCGCGGCGAGCCCGGCTTACCGCCTTCGCTCGGTTAACAGTTCCACTTTATACGCCTTTATTCCCGCGAAGCAACGAGCCAAGTAGCCGTGCTTGCACGGATATTTGGCGGCGCTGAACGTCCAGTGGACGTTCGCTTAGCGCCGACCGAAACGAAGTGTAGATGCCGCGAGGGTCAAATACCCCGATGCTTGCATCGCTACAAATTTGATGCCCCGTATGCTTGCATCGGGGTATTTGACTCACCTGGATTCATTTCCGATAGCTGACGTCCGGTCCCAGATAAGACGGCAAAAGCTCCGCCCCCTCTTTTATCAGTGTAAAACGCTCCAGCGAAAGTCCGGCGTCCCCCGCATAAACAGTGATCCGGTTCAGGCCTTCCCGCAGTCTTACGCGCACATTCGCCTTATGCTCCTGGTCAAGCACCGCCTGGCACCAGTCGGCACAGTCCGGATCACCGCCCCGGTAGCCGTCGCCGGTGATTGTCACCGTCTCCGGGTTCTGCCCATTGACGGACAGACCCACGCGAAGCTTCCCGCCATAGACCAGCGGATTTGCCGGAGAGGTGTGCAGCGTCAGACAATACTCTCCGGCCTCCCAGGCCCAGATCTCCCAGGTAAGAGACGGCGCAGCGCCCTCGCTCCAATCCTCCCTGCCAAAGATTTCCGTAGTCGGAAATGCTTTCACAGCTGAGCCATATTTTCCATACTCCTCCAGCACATGAAAAGCAGCTCTGTCACAAGAGGTACTCTCTGTGAACGATGATGCGTCCCAGACGCAGACGCCGTCCTGAATCAGGAATGCGCCTTCCGGAACAGCGCTCAGATCTTTTATCCCCGCCCGGAGAAGCAGCGGCACTCTCTCCCGTCCCGCAACAACCGCACAGCGAAATTCCACCATGCCGCTGCCATTCATTGCATGACAGGCGGCCGCTTTATTTTCGCAGAGAACATCCGTCTTTTTGCCTGAAGGATCCAAACCGGCATCTGCCTGAAACCGCTCCCGGAGGAATCGAATCCGCACTTCCGTGAGCAGCTCCGTACTGCCCTCTTTCGGCGTAATCTCAAAGCAGTCATTTACTCCTTCTATCTTCCAGTCCACTGTACCCTGCCCGCCATTTGCGATCTCAAGAACCACCTCGTCAACTCCGGCATTCTGAAAGTCGTCGATCAAAAGCGGTACCGGGAAGTATTGATTCGTAAAGGTTTTCGTCCGATCCGCGCGCGACACGACCAGACGCGGACGATCCGGAAGCGTCATCACGTGGCGCACCGGATAACGGTAATCCTCATCATTCCAGTTCACAAAACCGATGTGCTTCTCGCGCTCCATACCGCTCCACTTTCCGCCCTTAAAAGCGGCCATTTCCGAAGCAAGCGCCTGATCCCTTGCGATGCAGGCCTCCAGCCTTTCTCCGTACAGGTTCGCAATCGCCTTCCCCTGCGCGCTGTACAGATGGTTCAGACCCGCGTATAAATGCATTTTCAGAAGATTCGCGATACCGGCCGCCGGGAAATAAATCGTGCTGTAGTAGCCGTCCCCGCAGGGCGTCTTCTCAAGCGTCCCCCGCAGCTCTTCATTTTTCTGCTCCAGCGCTTCCGCGCGGACAAGGATTCGCTTTGCCTCCCCATAGTGCGCCGGATGATAAATCGTATCGTTCAGCGCTTCTGCCCTCCGCAGACTGTGAAGCTGCGTGGATTCCTTTAACACCCAGGTAATGTCTTCCAGCTGCTCTTCACTGGCATAAGCGCCAAAAAGGGAGCGAACCCAGGCCGCTGGATAGGAACGTGTATTTTCGTAGCCTTTCCTTCCGTAAAATTGATCCGTGGCAGAATTGCCAGTGGAATTCGCTGTCTGCGCATCCATATTTCCACAGGAAGCATCACCCTCCGCTAAATTCCCCAGAGGAAGCTCCGTGCGGGAATACCCATAAGTCTCAAAATCATACGCCAGCGACAGAAAATAACCCAGCGGATATTCGTTAAATTTAACGTCGCCCACATTGAGAATCCAGACATCGCGGATGCCATATTCCCAGGCCTGCGTCATCTGCTCCCAGATTTTTGTAAGCGGCGTGGAGTTCACCCACTCATAGGAAATCGGGCTGCCGTGGTAATCTACATGATAATACATTCCGTAACCGCCCGGATGAGTGCCTGATACCGCCCTCTCCGGCTTTCCCTCCGTCATCTCTCCGGATGTCTGTGCCTGCGCCGCATAGCCAGAAGCCGGACCGCCATCCGCCGAGCGGCAAAAATCCTGCGGCAGCGCACGCATATTATTGAAATTATCCTCGCAGAACATCAGCGTGACATCGTCCAGTTCTTCAAAATCCCGCAGCCCCGCAGCCTCGCTGTTTCCGAAAAAGTAGTCCTCCACTTCCTTATAGATCGCAAGGAGCTGCGGCACCTGCTTCAGATCCGGATTGATATGCTTCGCAATCAGCTTTCTCTGTTCCGTGATGATCTCCTTCAGCTGACGGACATTCTCCTGAATGGTTGAATCATCGCCCAGCATTTTCGAATCATTTTCCCCGCGCATACCGATGGTCGGGAAAATATTCTGCCCTTTCACCCGGCTTAAGCCGTCCTCCCAGAATTTCAGCAAGCCTTCCTTATTTTTCTCATAGCTCCAGTCATTTCCATACGGAGAATGCTCCCCTTTAAAAATAGAAAACTCCTCACCGGAGCGCATACATGGCTCGTGATGGGACATCCCGATAAAAATACCGTATTCCGTCGCCAGCTCCATGGAAGCAAGTCCGGGTCCATCCAGCAAAAAGGAAGAGGACCACATCGCCGGCCACAGATAATTACCCTTCATGCGCAGCAGATATTCAAATATTTTATCATACATCTCGGCAGTGAAGCCCTGATAATGAGAGAAGGTCCAGCTGCCAAAGCATGGCCATTCATCGTTAATAAAGAATCCGCGGTACTTCACCGAAGGCTCTTTCGATATCCCATTCTTTACCAGAATGACAGTCCCATCCCCCTGCGTCTGACCGTTCTGTGAATTCTTCGCAAAACCGCTCATCCCTGCCGCCGAAAGATACATGGCTGTTTTATCTGTTGTCGCCTCACCATGCGGATGCCAGGCGGCTCCATCCGATCGCAATCCCTGCTCCGGCAGCGCCAACTCCCGGTCTGTCAGAAGCACACTTCCAAGCTTCGGCGGTCTGACATCTCCCCAGAAGCCCCACGCAGTCACACCAAGAAGTTCCGATAAATGAAACATTCCGTAAATCGTACTGATCCGGTCACTGCCTACAATCACAAGCCCCTGCTCAATTTCCGGCAGCGGATGCTCTACCAGGCAGAAGCCATAGCTCTCCCATCTGCCCTTCAGCGCGCCAAGCTCCGGAATCCTTTCAATCAGCGCATCCGCCAGTGCGTCATGCCCCAGCTCCGCGACCAGAATCGCCTGCGGCAAATGCGCTCCCGGCAAAATAATCTGGCTCTTCGCCCCTGTCACCGCCTCAACATCCACGGCCACCTTCGCTCCAATCCTGCGAATTCCCTGCGCAGCCGCGGGATCCAGAATCACATTAATGTAACCATCCAGTCTCAGTTCTGCCATAAAAAGATACGTCCCTTTCTCATTCCAAAGTTATATAAGCCGCCTTCCTTATGCGCCTGTGTCTCTTATTCGAGCATCGGCGCTGCCGGTTGCTTGTGCGCCTGTGTCTCTTATTCGAGCATCGGCGCTGCCGATTGCTCGTTGCGCCAGGCGCAGGCGGCTCTGCCGCCTTCCTTATGCGCCTGTGTGCATAATTATAGAGAATTTCTCCCCTTTCCGCTCCAAAATTATTGCTTATAACTGCTCACTTTTTGCTTAACCGGCAAAACTCAAACCAGTGGAAGTCGAACTGGCAGCCCGGAAGGAATACAAAGCTCACCCTCTTTTTCCCCCGGATCGGTCCGACCGCGAACGTCTGGACGCCGCGGCCGCCCAGATATTCCAGAACCGTGCGCTCTCCTGATGCCGCATCGGCCGTTTTCCCTTCTGCCTGATCCGGCTCCAGTGCTTCTACACGCAGAACGATACTGTTTTTCTCAAGCGGCGTCTGACCGGCGATTGATATCCGGTCCGCGCCTTCTTCCCCAAAATCCATCTCACCAAACTCCAGCGTGACATTGTTTCCAATCCCGCGCACCCACTCGCCGTCCCGCGTAAAGCAGTCGCCGTAAACGCTTACACAGTCCAGGGCATTCTGCCTCTCATACGCGCGGATCTGGCGGGTAAAAGAAAATCCCTTAATGTGAACCTTTTCCCACAGGACAAAGCACAGGCTCGTCACTCCCCGCAGATGCCGGTTCAGGCGGTATGTCTCCGCCTGGTAAGTATTCCAGATGGACGGCTTCTGATAGATGACATCTCCAATCAGCTCCGCGCCAGGCTCGCCCGGCATCCCTTCATAAATCTGAATCCGATGCGGCTCTCCGTCCAATGCAAAAATCGGAAGTGTAATCTCATTCGAGCCATCTGAGCCGAAGTCGATGCCATGATAGCCCACCTGAGTCTCTCCATCACGTCCAGTCGCTACCCCGTGTTCATTTCCATTCCCCGGCTCACCCTGACTATAATCATAAAGGCCGCCCGTGATAAAGCCGTATGGATCCAGGAATGCGGTTCCCAGACCTTCGGCAGTAAATTCAAGCTGGGAAATCATGCGTACCTCCTCTTTGCCGCTTCTGGAGGTACAGCGCAGGCGAAATTTTCCGTCACTTTTCGCCCGGACAAGGACGCATGCATCCGCCATTTCCACATCTGTCATTTCAAGATCACTTTGTAAGCCTGCGGCGTTCCTTTCCGGTACATTTCGCGCAGAACGCCGCGGCAGGGAAGATGGCTCCAGCGGCTCCAGTACGGCAAGCGGTAGCGGGATCCCGGAATCATCCACCACGCTCCACGCAAGCGACCGGTCCGTTGCATTCGCAGGGCAGATCGTTGCCGTCACAATCGTCTCCGGATGCTCTTTTGTAAGATGGATCCCTCCAGAGCTTTTCAGGCGGATCGCGCGTACAGGAATATCATCTGCCGCTTCCTCTGCCCTGCCAGCCAGATACGCCAGAGGGCTGCTGCCCGGTTCGGGCGTCCCCTCCGCCACCGGCACAGCAAGCACCGCTGCCGGAAGCCCCGGCGAAGTGACTGTTACCACCAGCTCCCCCGATTTTGTCCCGGTCTTAACCACCGCGAGAAGCTTTCCGCTAAAAAGCCTGCGGCTGCCGCTTTTATAGCTCTCCCGGTCGGTGCTGTCCCCATTGTCTGTGCCAACCAGCGCTCCCGCGCCCGTCACGGAAACATACACCCGGTTCACTGCGTTTTCCACCGGATTCCCAGCGGCGTCTTCCATCGTAATCTCCACAAAAAGCAGATCATTTCCGTTCGCCGTAAGCGCCGCTGAAGATGCAGCGTTTCCCTGCGCACACGGCTGCAAAACAGCACCTGCCCCCAATGGGCTCTGCGGCAGAGAAACACTCCCTGATGCCGATGGCGTCAGGATAATCTTCGCTGCATCGCCAAAAGACCGATGCGTTTCTTCCGCAATCACCGTCCCATTTTCGTCATATGCTTTTGCGTGAATCTCCCCCGTCCGGTACAAAACGCGCCAGGTCGCGGAGATACGGCGTCCCGTATTCGACTCTGAAAGCGCCTCTCCGGAGTAATCTGGTTCACAGCCAGAGGACCGCTCCCCATCACCTTTGCCCTCGCTATCGAATAAAATCCGTTTTCCCTGGCTCTCCCCGTTCAAAAACAGTTCTACTGCCGGCGCGTTGGAATAAACGCGCACATCAATCTCCTGCCCTTCGTTGTAATCCCAGTAAGGAAACAGGTGTACCATCGGCTTTTCCCGGTAATCAGTCCAGGCCGCCTGATAGCAATAGTAAGAATCCTTCGGGAACCCTGCCGTATCAATCTGCCCGAAGTAAGAATTTTTCGTGTGGTAGGGCGTCGGCTCTCCGATATAGTCAAATCCGGACCACAAAAACTGCCCGCAGGAATACGGATGCTCCCACTCCGCCGCGATACAGTCCTCATGCGACTTTGCGCCCCAGCTCGTCGTCGAGTTCCCGAGAGAGGAGCACTGCTCATCCTCATCCGCCAGAACCGATTTCGTGTAGGGAAAATGATAGATTCCGCGGCTTTGCACCACCGAGCCTGTCTCGCTTCCGTAAATCACCCAGTCCGGGTGCTTCTTATGATGCCCGTCATAGTAATTCGCCCCGTAATTATAACCCGCCACCTTCACAATATCCGCACATTTCTGCGCGTTCTCCCAGGGCATATAGTTTGAAGCGATCGTCGGGCGCGCATTCCCAAGCGGGTCATGCTTCGCCACCTCCGCAAGCAGGCGGCGCGTCCATTCCTGTCCCTTTTCGCTGGCATGCGTATCGTGAATCTCATTTCCAATGCTCCACATGATCACACTCGGCCGGTTCCGATCCCTCCGAATCCAGCTCGCCACATCCGCCGGATACCATTCCGGGAAAAACCGCGCGTAATCATAAGGCGTTTTCGGCGATTCCCACATATCAAACGCCTCCGACACCACCAGAATCCCCAGCCGGTCGGTCAGCTCCATCAGCTCTACAGCCGGCATATTATGAGAAAGACGGATGGCGTTCGTTCCCATCTCCTTCAGAATCCGCAGCTTCCGTTCCATCGCCTGCGGATGGAACGCACTGCCCAGGCAGCCAAGGTCATGGTGTTCACAGACTCCATTCAGCTTCACCTTCCTGCCATTTAAGAGAAAGCCCTCCTCCGGAAGAAATTCTGTCGTGCGGAATCCCACCATCTGCTCTTCGCTCTGAATCACTTCGCCGTCAAGGTAACGCCCCCTCCCGTTCGTCTCCGCTTCCGCTCCGGTCGGTGAATATCCCACACGAAGTGTGGGATGCCCCCCGGCGAGAGCTTGACGCCTGCCACTGGCAGACAGCACCGGCGGCAGGTCACGGCATCCATTTTCTGATTGCTGCGCGATGGATGCCGTTCGGGTCAGATCCACGCGCAGGCAGTAAAGATACGGGTTCTCTATATCCCAGCGCACCGGGTTCTCCAGCTGGCCGCAAAGCTGATACCGGAAATGCTTCTCGCCTCTTCTGCCGCAGACACTGCCGCACTGAATATCACCGCGCGATACACTGCCGTCTGATTCCTCCTCTTGCCAAAGCTCTCCTTGTCCAGACCAGACAGCATTCCCCTCTCCATCCAAAAGAGTAAAACACACTTCTAAATCGCTGCACGATAAAGGCTGCCCGGATACTTCCGCCTGAAGCCAAATCTCCCAGATATCATTTTCCGCGGCACCCGAATCTATCGGCAAACTAAGAGCTTCTCCGCGTTCTACGCCAGCCGCTAAAGCAGCCATTTCCAGATCACTGCGCGATGGGCTCCGCATGGTATCGTCCCCTCCCTCCGGGAGGCGGCAGCTTCCGGCGCCCATTCCAGGGTCGCTGCGCGATGAGTTCCGCGGCCGGGCGTGAAAATAGACCCCATCTGGCACCAGATATTGCTCATGCGTTGTGCGCAGCCACACATTCCGGTAAATACCCGCGCCGGAATACCAGCGGCTGTTCGGATTACGGAAATCCACCGTCACCAGAAGCTCATTTTCCCCATCCTTCAGCTTGTCCGTAATCTCAAACTCAAACGCAGAATAGCCGTACTTCCACTCCCAGACCTGCTCTCCGTTCAGATAATAGCGGCTGTCCATATATACGCCGTCAAAGCGCAGAAATACCCTCTCATCCGCCCTCTTCTTCCACGAAAATACCTTCCGGTAACGGCCAAGGGCGTCCTCGTAAAATGTCTCCGTACCATAAATCGCCCAGTCGTGGGGCAAGCCTACAGGAGAAAATGCTTCTTCCTTTTTTGAAAACTCCCAGTTGTCATTGAATAATCGCATTTCGTTGATTCCTCCAGCTCATCCTGTTCTATTTCTTCCCTGTAAGTAACAGTTACCCTTTTGATAAAATCATTAGCGCCGCCTCAGATTACTACCTGCTTCACCACAATTTCCTTATACCGCGGATATCCCTCCTGTTCCATCCGCACAGACAGGCTTCCCTTTTCATCTTTTGAGAATTTATAAAGGTTATATTCCCCGCGCTGATAAGCATAATCTTCCCCATTGTCCTGAAAATGCGTGTACTCGGCCTCGCCAGGAGTAGTCAGCAAAATCAGTTTCTCATACGGCTTCTCCCCCACATAAGCCACTGGCTCATAAGTCGGAAGGATACTGCCTGCTTTCATAAACATCGGGCAGACATCCAGCGGAGCGTCACAGCAGACATACTGCCGCCCTTCATAAGCTTTGCCGCTCCAGTAATCATACCAGACGCCTTCCGGCAGATAGACCATCTTTGCCACCGCCCCCGGCTCGACCACCGGAGCAACCAGCAGATTCTCTCCCACCAGAAATTCCGTGTTCAGATTATATGTATTCGGATCATCCTCATAATGGAGAACCAGCGGCCGCATAATAGGCAGCCCGCTTTTTTCTCCCTGATAAAACAGATCATATATATATGGAAGAAACTCGTATCTCAGCTCTGCATATTTCCGGTAAATTGCAGTAATTTTCTCACCAAACTGCCACGGTTCCTGTCTTCTCGTGCTTTTCGCGGAATGATTGCGGAACAGCGGAGAAAAGCAGGCCGCCTCCACCCAGCGCGCCATCAGCTCCGGCGTCGCATCTTCCCCAAAGCCGCCGACATCCGTCCCTGCAAAAGAGAACCCGCTCATACCCAGATTGCAGAGCTGCGGAATCATCATCTGCAAATGCGACCACAGGCTCTGATTATCACCGGTCCACACAGTAGAATATTTCTGTGATCCGGCATAGCAGGCGCGTGTGATCACGAACGGCCGACGGCCGCTGTATTTTTGCAGCCCCTCAAAGGCCGCCTTGCCCATACAGTGTCCATACAGGTTGTGCATTTCCGCATGGTCCGTCGTTCGTCCCTCATTCGAAAAAACCACATCTGCGGGAAGCTGCCCGCGAAAGCTTGCCGGCTCATTCATATCATTCCAGATTCCGGCCACGCCCAGATCCAGCAGGGACTTTTCATGCTCACCCCACCAGTCGCGCACCTCCCTGCGGCCAAAATCCGGATACACCGCATCCCCCGGCCACACCTCATTGACATAAACATCCCCGTCCGCATCCAGCGCAAAGAAGCCCTGCTCTTTGCCCTCTTCATACATAAAATAGCCGTCTTCTTTTTTCACGCCCGGATCCAGAATCGTTATCACTTTAAAGCCATTTTCCCCAAGTGTTTTCACAATAGCGCCGGGAGCCCCCATCGCCTCTTCATCCCAGGTAAACACCTTAAAACGATCCATATAGTCAATATCAAAATGAAGCACATCGCAGGGAATCTCTTCCTCACGGTACCTTCTGGCCACCTCCAGAAAATCCTCCGCACAATCATATCCCCAGCGCGACTGCTGATGGCCAAGCGTCCAGAGCTGCGGCAGCGGCGTCCGTCCGGTCAGGTATGTGTAATTCCGGATAACCGAAGCAATCCTTCCCCCTCCGATGATATAGAAATCCAGATTGCCGTCGTCCGCACCATAAAAGAAATAATCCGGATTCTCCTTACCCAGATCAAAATAGCTGTGGTAGGTGTTGTCAAAAAACAGGCCGCAGGAAAGCTCCCTTCTTTTACAGATCAAAAACGGAACACTTTTATACAGCGCGCGGAACTGCTCCGTGTGTGCCTGCGGATTATCCGTATTCCAGTTTTCATACTCATAGTCCCGCTTATTTAAAAAGCCGCTTTTATCGCCCAGCCCGTAAAAACAATCCTCCTCTTTAAGCCTGCACACCAGCTGCACCGGGTAGTTCCCTTTTCTCATATGGGAAACATCATGCCCCTCCGCTTCAATCAGCTGCAGTTGCCGTTCACTCAGGGCATTGGAGATCGTACGTTCCCCATCCCATGTCCGCAGCAGTTCCCGGCCTTCTTCATCTGTCACGCAGATGTGCAGATCCTCACCAAGCTCCAGCCGGAGCGCACCGGTGGAAATGACGACCTTCCCGGCTTCCTGCCTGGCTGCAAATGTGACCGGAATCGCCTTCTCCCCCTCAATCGCCTGCGATTCCTGCTCCTGCCTTTTGAGCGGCACAAATACATTGATCAATTCCGGCGTAAGAATCGTTACCACAATCTCCTGATTTTCAAAATGAGCCAAAACCCGGTTTCCATCCACCTCAAAAGTGCGTAGTCTCCCTGTCTTCATACGGTACATCCTTTCGTGCGTTTTTTCGGTTGTTTCAGATATCGAATATACTCCATTCTGCAAAACGGGTCAACAGGATTCGTCGTTTTTGTGATCGCAAAATTGATCACTTGCTTTTCTCCTGTAATATCATTATAATAAACACAGTTGAAGCGAGAGTACCAGGAATACCACAACAACTTCCAAAAACCAGGGCAGATGTCCGCAAACAGAACATAAGAAATGACAGTAATAAAAAAAGGAGATTCCATGAACTACGCAACATTAAACAGTGATCGAAATTATACGTATTTCTCGTTTCGTAACCAAACAATACGTTTCCGAACATCGCATCGACTGGAACGATATACAAAAGTCCTTGAATGGGATTCTGGATATATCGTCGTGAGGGCGAAATATGAAACAATTCCAGAAGTAGAAGATTACATTGATTTAATCCCTATTCTGGAAGATTTATATATTGACGCAGATGATTTTTTATCACCAATACAGAAAGTGAGAATTCAGTATGATTGATATTAAAAAAATAGCAGACGAAGCGAATATGATAATCGCCGGATATGCCTTTACACAAATCGATGGCAAAGTCCGTGTCCTAAATCTAAACAATACAAAATCAGCTGCAGTACTAGCTTTGGATGGGGAGATTCTGGAGGCAAGTATGCCTGATATTGAATTGGTAATCGTCTCCAATTATTATAATCAAAATCGCCAATTCATGGAGGTATAAGATGCCAAAGTACTATCAATATAAAATAGCAGGATACTACCTTTACTTTACAACGGCCTGCATCGTTGAAGCTATGCATGTTCATGCGAGTGACAAAAAGTTAACAGAACAGGGATCCGCCAAATTCTTCGTAAAAGCGAACGGAGATACAACCGTCGAAAAAAGAGGCCGTTTATCGGATCATGAAATAATCGCAATCAGAAAATTTATCAAAGCGCATTATCTGGAAATGTTTGAAATGTGGTCCATTCCCAGTGACAACGGTTTTTATGGTGAAAAACCATTTGACGCTTAAGGAATCATTAAAAATCCTGACTCAGCAACCACCAGTTCAACTGATAACTTATTTTCAGGTATGAGTGTTCCTTACATAAATTCGATATAATCTGAACCAGCATTCCATACGCATCGGGGAAATCCCGCCCGTTCACATCCTTCAGTGTCACAAAAAGAACCGGCCACTGGTTCATCCACTGTGCGCAGAGTTCCTCATCTTCTGCGATCTGAAGTCCGTCGAATAGCTCACGGCTGTCCCTGCGGATATCAAAAAACTCGCGAGCATACTCATCGCCAGCGTTTTTCCGAACCGCCGGGGACGCGTGATCAGATTCACTTTAAAAGGAACACTCATCATCTCACTGATGAGGTGAGTCTTATCAATATAATAACAATGCTCTTTGCGCACCTGTTCAAAAAGGTCAATGCCATAAGGCAGAGGAATCATCGCCATGTGTCAGCCCTCCTTCTACATTCTTATCCGGTTCATCTCAGGATTCCTGTCCATTATAGCATAGGTGAAAGCAAAAATCTTCAATATTTTTATGTAGATTACAATCCAGCTAAGTCTTTGGCATACATCGCAAGTGTAAAATCATAGAAAGCTTCTACCTCATGCGTAATCATCACGCCCTGTTGCTGAAGCTGTAACTGTAGTTCATTCAGGTTCGATGTTGTTCCATAGCCTTCCATACTCCATCGGCAGATTGCGAACCGGGATATGAGTTTCGTTGCTCCATCCAGCTTAAAAATCAACCCAGAAAACAAAATCTGCGGCATCAGAAAATAGCGGCTGCCATCATTGCTCTGTCCGTATTCGTAAAAAGGGAAGATCTTTCGATAAGATGCTCTCACTTACAAGCTGCCAATAATCATACCAGTAACAGTCGCTCTGCAATTATTATTTAATATCATGGCTCAAACCCTTTTATGCGGTCACATCGCCGTCCGCAAAACAAATAAAGAGTGTCAGGCACAAGCACATTTCCGTTGGTAAATTCAAATACAATCGTTGAAAGTCGATCAAGGTCAAGCCTGAAATCAATGTACCACAGGCGATATTGCATTGAATACTCCAGTTGATTTTACACCGCCATTTTTTAACATTCTCTCAAGATGTATGCCATTCCTTTTCTCGTTCCATCAGATATCTCACAAAATGATTCAAAATATCTCGGATAATAAGATTAAACCGCTTTGTTTTTTGCAATTTATGAGCAATAGATGGGCTGCAAAAATAATAGAACTTAATAAACCCTCTCCCCCACCATCTCACGTTCAAAAAGCTATCGCGAAAATCGCGTAAAACCAAAACTTCTGGTGCATCATATGAACCATAGACCGCCGTTGCAATATAACATCCCTCCGAGCCAGAAGATTTAGTATTATACGAATTTGAATAATCATCATCCCCGGTTTGATTCTCTCTTATATATTCATTTGGTTCCTTGTAAAATCCTAATTTTGATTTTGCCCCCTGATGACCTAAAGCGGCAGCTTTTCTAAGATAATCATAACCTTTACGGTAATCTTCCTCAACGCCAAATCCATCCATATAACATTCTGCAACGCAATCAAGTGCTTCTACATTTCCACTGTTTGCGCTCTTGCGTAAATAAGAAAATCCTAATGAGGGATCACGCGTACATCCATCACCTCTTTGCAAGCATTTCCCAACAATCAGAGCACACTCATCATTACCTCTATCCGCTGCCATTTTCCAATACGGAAATGCGTCTGCGATATTTTGTTCATTACCGGAAACTCCCCTGTAATACAAACTCCCTAATTGTGCCATCGCACCAACATCCCCATTTTCCGCATTCTTTTTCAATTTCAAAACCGTATTATTATATTCATCTACTTTCATCGCCAGCTCTCCTTGTTCTTATCCAACGCAATCAAATATTGCATTATATATGCTTATCCTTTCATGCAACCACAACCTGACAATCAACAAATTAAGTCTCCTCTTTACAGTGGATACTCGTCACCATTACCAAAAAAGAAGGGGATTTTCCATCCAAATCTCTTTAGTAAAACTTTCAT
>JAJPXX010000063.1 GCA_021205225.1 Lachnospiraceae bacterium | reverse complement strand
GGTGCTTGGCACCATGAACGCGCGTGATTATTTTAAAATGAAAAAGAGCCTGATTCCGGATATCAGAAAGGCATATGAGACACTGGATCAGGCATATGATATTATTGTGATTGAGGGCGCGGGCAGCCCTGCGGAGATCAACCTGAAGCAGGATGATATTGTCAATATGGGGCTGGCGAAGCTGATAAAGGCTCCGGTTCTGCTCGTCGGAGACATTGACCGGGGCGGGGTGTTCGCCCAGCTTTACGGGACGACCGAGCTTCTGGAAAAAGATGAGAAGGCTCTGATTAAAGGACTGATTATCAATAAATTTCGCGGGGATAAGACGATCCTCGATCCGGGCGTGGAAATGCTGGAGCAGCTGACCGGGATTCCGGTAGTGGGGGTGACACCCTATCTGCACGTCAGCCTGGAGGATGAGGATTCCTTAAGTGAGCGTCTGGAGGGAAATGCCAAGCTGTGTCAGGCAGGGGATGCGCAGGAGGAGGGCGCCGCGGGTGTACCTCTGATTGATCTGGCGGTCATTCGCTTTCCGCGCATTTCGAATTTTACGGATTTTAATGTGTTTGAGAGTGTGGAAAATGTTTCCGTGCGGTATGTTTCTTCGGTCCGCCAGCTTGGGGAGCCGGATATGATTCTTCTGCCGGGGACGAAAAATACGATGCGCGATCTGCTCTGGATGCGGCAAAATGGGCTGGAGGCGGCGATCCTGAAGGCGCAGCGGGCAGGCGCTGTGATTTTTGGCGTCTGCGGCGGCTATCAGATGCTCGGCCGGACGATTACTGACGCGGAGGGCGTCGAGGAGGGCGGTACGATCCGCGGGATGGGACTGCTTGATATGGATACCGCCTTTGAAAGCGAGAAAGCGCGGACCCGCGTGGAAGGAAGCTTCCTTTCTCCGGGCGGCGTTCTGTCGGAGCTGTCCGGGATTCCGCTGTATGGATATGAAATCCACATGGGGCGGTCATGGCCGGTGCGCGCTTCCGGGGGCGGATCGGAGTCCTCCGCAGAGACGCCCGTACAGACAGAGCCGGCGCCCCTTACATCCATTGAAAATGTCCTCTCCGGTGAAAAAACACAGGAAGGCGCATGGAAGGGAAATGTCTACGGTACATATGTACACGGTATTTTTGACCGGGAAGAGGTGGCAACCGCGGTCGTCCATTCCCTGGCAAGAGCGAAGGGTGTAGCGGAGCAGATGGGGAAGGCTGTGGATTTTGCGGCTTTCAAGGAAACACAGTATGATTTGCTTGCGGACGGGCTGCGTGCGAACCTGGATATGGCCGCGATTTACCGGATCCTTGAAACGGGAGTATGACGGTCGGTATCGGAATCATTACAGGAAACGGCATTAGCCGTTTCCCCTTTGCGCCAGCTGCAGGACTGTGAAGCAGCCATTCCGTATGCGGTTGTGCGCATCAGAATAATACGAACAAGAGGAGAAAATGACAGATGAAAGAGATATCAAAGCTGATGGATTACCGCGAAAGTGTGCGGGTGGTAGACGCGACTCTGCGCGACGGCGGGCTTGTCAATGATTTTTATTTTACAGATGATTTTGTCCGCGCACTGTATCAGACGAATGTCCGCGCGGGCGTTGATTATATGGAATTTGGCTATAAGGCTTCCCGTGAGATGTTTGATCCGAATAAATTCGGAAAGTGGAAGTTCAGCAGTGATGAGGATATCCGTGCTATTGTAGGAGAAAACAATACGGATCTGAAGATTTCCGTGATGGCAGATGTCGGACGCTGCGATTATAAGACAGATATTATGAACCGCTCAGACAGTCCGATTGATCTGATTCGAGTTGCTACCTATTTAAATACGATGCCCGGCGCGGTCGATATGATTGAAGATGCGTATGCGAAAGGGTATGAGACAAGCTGCAATATCATGGCTATCTCGAATGCGCAGGAGGGAGACCTTGTTGTAGCTCTTGATCTGCTTGGAAAAACGCCGGTGGATGTCTGCTATATTGTAGACAGCTACGGTTCCCTTTATCCGGAGCAGATCGCGCGGATTGCGGATATTTATATGAATTTTGCCGCGAAATACGGAAAGAAAATCGGTATACACGCCCATAACAACCAGCAGCTAGCGTTTGCAAATACGATCGAGGCGGTCGGCGATGGCGCGGACTGGCTGGACGGTACCTACGCGGGAATGGGGCGCGGCGCGGGCAACTGTGCCATGGAGCTTCTGCTCGGTTTCCTGCGCAATCCGAAATATAAGGTTTTCCCGGCGATTCAGTTTGTTGATGAGTGGATCGGGAAATTAAAGAGCGAAGGGGTTGTCTGGGGATATGACCTGCAGTATCTGATGACAGGTCTTCTGAATCAGCATCCGCGTACCGCGATTGCCTTTACAAAGCAGGGACGGAAGGATTACGCGGAATTTTACCGGGAAGTTGTAGCGCAGGACTGATGTACTGGTTTCAGGCTGGCAGAGCATGATATCCGGAAATGCAATATCCAGTATCAGGGATGTAATGCTGCGGCTTGGCAAAAGTGTGGTCTGTATTCGCGGAACGGGGATGTAAAAGGGAGAGAATCACATGGATAGAGAGAAAAAAGAAGAAGCAATGCTTTCGCGTAAGTCCGGGGAAAGGCCGATCTCTCTGGATGACATCGAACGGCTCGGCCCGATGGAGATTGAGCGCCGCAGCTTTGCGATCATCTCCCAGGAGGCGGGAGAGCGCATCCCGGATGATAATCGCGCCATGATCATTAAACGTGTGATTCACACATCTGCGGATTTTGATTATCTGGACACCCTCTGTTTCTCAGAGGGTGCGGTGGACGCGGCGCTGGAAGCACTGCGCGGCGGCGCGTGGATCATTACCGATACCAATATGGCGCTTTCCGGCATCAACAAGCCCAGTTTGAAAAAAGCCGGCTGTGAGGCGCACTGTTTTATGGCGGACGAGGATGTGGCAAGGGAAGCAAAGCAGCGCGGAGTGACGCGCGCCTCTGTCTGTGTGGACAAAGCAGCGGCTCTGGAGCATCCGCTGATCTATGCGGTTGGCAACGCGCCTACCGCCCTGATTCGCCTGTATGAGCTGATCAGGGAAGGGAAGATCCGGCCGAAGCTGATTATCGGCGTTCCGGTTGGCTTTGTTAATGTTGTGCAGTCCAAGGAGCTGATCATGCAGACGGATATCCCGTATATTGTGGCGCGTGGGCGGAAAGGCGGAAGCAATGTCGCTGCGTGTATCTGCAACGCATTGCTCTATGAACTTGATGGCAGCCGGAGGTAGATGCCTGCGGGCAGCCGGTTAAAATGCAGACAGGCAATGAAAACATCCTTAGCGCAGGACAGGGTCGGGAAAGGAAGGAAAACGATATGTGTGGAATTGTTGGTTACACAGGCGGGAAGCAGGCTGCCCCGGTACTTTTGGACGGCCTTTCGAAGCTGGAGTACCGCGGATATGATTCGTCCGGGATCGCGATCCGGGACGGAGAGAGGGATCCGGAGATCGTGAAAGCGAAGGGACGTCTGCGTGTTCTGGAAGAGAAGACGAATGGCGGAGCTGCCATACACGGCACCTGCGGACTGGGGCATACGCGCTGGGCGACGCATGGAGAGCCGTCCGAGACCAATGCCCATCCGCATGCTTCGGATCATATGAATGTTGTGGCCGTGCATAATGGAATTATTGAAAACTATCAGGAGCTGAAGGATAAGCTGCTGCGGAAGGGATATACCTTTTATTCTGAGACAGACACGGAAGTGGCTGTTAAGCTGATTGATTATTATTATAAAAAATATCAGGTAGGACCGATTGACGCGCTTGCACAGTCCATGGTTCGTATT
>JAJPXX010000028.1 GCA_021205225.1 Lachnospiraceae bacterium | reverse complement strand
CGGTTCTGGTGATTGCAAACGGCTCCAGCACTAGGATTGGGCGAATCAGTGCATCTGTGGAACATTTTGCCTCCTGGGGTTTTGTGGTAATTGGAACCGATGAGATGTATTCCTGGAATGGTTTCTCTGTGGAAATGTGCCTTCGGGCGGTGATGAAACTGAATGAATTTAATTGAGGCTGATTATGAAAAAGAAAATAATGATCCTGTTAATCGTCATTGTGTTTGCGATCATCATTGGCACTGTTGCGGGCCGCAGTGTTCTGGAACTGTTTTGAGGGAAAGTCATGAAGAAAGCGTTTGGAAATATTCTTTTTTTACTGCTATGCATCGTCTTGTTTGCAGTTGTTGCCTTTGCTGCCGGGCGTGCCAGCCTGCTTCGTACCCTGGCTGAGTCTCGTGCCGGTTATACAGTAGAGTGGAACGAATCTGTAGGAATGATCTATGCTGACAATGATGTGGATTTGGAGCGTCAGGTTGGTTACGATCTCTATGTGCCGGCTGAAAATGGTGACCACAGTGATACCCTGATCCTGTATCTCCATGGAGGAGGATTTACCAGCGGTGACAAGGCTGATTCTGATGCACAAATGCTCTGCAAGTACTACACCGCCAAGGGCTATGTCTGTGCTTCTGTCAACTATCCGTTGCAGAAGGATGGCAAGTCCACCAATATTAACCTGATAATGGACGAGATTTTGACGCAGGTCTGCTCCATTCAGCAGGAAGCAGCCCAGCTGGGCTATCCGATCACACAGATGGCTGCCACAGGTGACTCCGCAGGCGGAGGACTGGCCCTGCTGTATGCATATCGGGGAGCAGAGACATCCCCAATTCCAGTGAAACTGGTGTTCGCTATGACCGGCCCTGTTACCTTTGATCCTGAAAAATGGGGGCTTACCACACCGGAAGATCAGGCAGATTTTATTTCCCGGTTCAGCGGCATCACAGTGACAGTTGACGAACTGGGGAGCGAAAAAGTTCAGCAGCTCTTGAAGGCAATCTCTCCGGCTATGCAGGTAACAGCAGATTCAGTGCCTACAGTAGTAGCTTACGGCACGAAGGATAAGATTGTGCCGGTGAACCTAAAATACGACCTGCTGGACGCTTTGGATGCAAATGACGTGGATTATACCTATATTGAGTTCCCTAATTCCGGCCACGCCATGGCCTTCGATCCGGACAAAACGCAGGAATATCTGGACACTGTGGCGGATTATATGGAAAAATATTTTGGAGGCATTGAGCAATGAAAAGGAAAACAGTGATCCTGCTCACCATCGCCGTGATCCTTATTGCCGCCGTTCTGGGCTCTGTGTGCGGACGATTAGTGTTGGATCACATTATCTGAGGTGGTTTAATGAAAAAATCAAAGATTACGCTAAGATTAGCTTTGTTGTTTATTGCTGTCTTTCTGGTCAGCGCCCTGGCCACAGTAAAGCTGACTGGTTCTGCGCCGCAACGGCTTCTTCGGACAGATTACCACGGCACGATTCTGAAAGATCAGCTTTATGATACTGTTATCGGACATGGGTATGATCTTTACCTTCCTGAAAATGTCGATACGACTTTGCCGCAAAAACTGATTTTATTTATTCACGGTGGCAGTTTCAATTCCGGCTCGAAAGAAGATGGGGAGGCATGGTGTAAATACTACGCCTCTTATGGATATATCGCGGCCACGCTGGATTACAGCTTGCAGAAAAAAGATGCAAATGCCGATCTGCTACAGATGAACCGGGAGATTGCAGAATGCGTTGCGGCTATAAAACAGAATTGCACTGATCTTGGATATGATGTAGATGAAATGGCTGTCTGTGGTGTTTCGGCGGGTGGCACACTGGCCATGAATTACGCATATTCATCGGCCGTTACTTCTGCAATTCCGGTCAGATTTGTATTCCAGCTGGCAGGTCCGGCAGATTTTAATCCTGACGATTGGGAGATTTTGATACGCACCAACAAATGGGACGGTGCAAAAGAGTTCGTTCAGCAAATGACGGGCATTGCCGTCACGGATGAGCAGATGGTAAACGGCGATTATGAGCCTTACATAGATGCTATTTCTCCGGCACGCCTCGTAGATGAAAACTCTGTACCGACGCTTTGCGGTTATGGATTAAAAGATCACCTTGTTCCTGCATCCTCCAGAGAGCTTCTTGTCGCAGCACTGGAAGAGAATGGTGTATCGTATGATTATTTGCCGTTTCCGAATTCTAATCATGGAATGTATGCTGACCTCGATCTGCTACAAGAGTTTTTAGATTTGAGTTTAGAATATTGCGAGAGATATTTTTAAAATGTCAAGAAGCAGAAACTGTTGAGAAGAAGGCTGTTGTTGCAAGGAGTGTTGCCCAACAAAGGCAACCATTTTAACGGCACAAGTTTCATTTAGCTTCAGGTAATCAGCGTTCCGCAGGAACGCGTAGCTACCACGCCAGTGGTGTTCTTCAAAAAAGGGGATTGGGGATACGCCCCAACAAGCAAAAACCGTCAGACCGCCGGGTGGGTGGAATGGCGGTTTTTTGGACTTTGTCTATACAAAGTCCCTGCTTGCGGCTTAGTGAAATTTTGTATATTCTGATGTTGGTCACGCCTGAGTTGATACTGATAATAAAGGCCGCTGCACTGAATATCTCATTCGCCTTGCACTTGCTCAAAAAAACAAGAAAAAATCCTGGAGAGCTACCTATTCAACGAAAGCCGGATGATGTATAATGGGCGTGGCGAATGAACAAACAGAATATCTGTACTCGGTTATAATAGGGAAAAAATAGTGATGCAACGGTGCGTTGCGCCTGTTCCAGCGTGCGTTGGTAGACAGGAAGCGGCTCGTCTGCTATGATTTTTCATAATCAAGGTAACAGGAGGAGACGTTATGACGCTCGGAGAAAAAATACAAAAATTGAGAAAACAGCAGGGACTTTCTCAAGAAGCACTTGCAGAGAAGGTGACTGTCACACGCCAGACAATTTCTAAATGGGAATTAGGCCAATCTACACCTGATTTAGATTTTATCGCCCAACTTAGCGATATTTTTAGTGTGACCTCTGATTATCTTATCAAAGAAGATATGACTGAGCCAGATGAATTGCCATGTAAGAAACGCCAATATCGCCTATCCGAAAGAGGAAAACGAACTATTCTGGTATTGTTTTCTGCGGCGGCGTTGGCTGCGATTTGCATATGTCTGATTTGCGACTATTTTACTGCTGAGAAACTCTCATGGTCTATGATCTCCGCTTCTGCAATTATAGCCGCATGGTTTGTTGTTCTTCCTTCTCTGACAGCGAAAGAAAATATTATTTTCAAAACACTGACAGCTGCTAGTATTGTACCTGTTCCCATTTTGGCGATTCTTGCGTTGCTTCTGAACAGCCCGGTCATTTTCAAAATGGGAATTTGCATTACAGTCGTTTCGGTTATTGCTCTTTGGGTAATTTACGGGATTTTTCGTAAATGCCATAAGAAACTTTGGCGTGCTTTTGGCTACGCTCTATTGGTTATGATACCCACACCGATTGCTATTACATTTATCGTAGATGGCTTCATTCCGGAAATACAGCATGATATAACATCTATTATATTTAACAGCGCAATTACACTTGCCTTAGCTCTTGTGTTTTTTGGCCTGGATTATCTGTTTTCCCGAAAGAGAGAGGAAACGCAAAAATGAAGGTCGTGTTTCTACATGGTTTAGGGCAGACAGCGAAGGACTGGCAAACAGTTGCTAAGTATATGCAACAGTCCGATGTGGACTGCCCGGAACTTTTTTTACTGGCAGATGGGGATTTTACTTATTCGGGCATTGAACCAAATCGCGCATGTGCGCGATAGCCTCCTTTATTTTTCATTGCGCT
>JAJPXX010000237.1 GCA_021205225.1 Lachnospiraceae bacterium | reverse complement strand
TATAAAAGAAAAAATGGATCAATGGAAGCCACTCTGCAAAGAGCGCGAGATTCGTTACGATAAATTTCAGCATTTTATCGACCAGCATTACATCCGAACGAAAAAATGTTATGATTCAGATCTTCTCGAAGTGGAAGACCCAGGGTTTGACTGCTATATCTGCGCAACCGATGTGATCTGGAAAAACACGCCGGATTTCGGTTATGACCGCGGTTTTTTTCTTGGCAGCACCTGTATGGAAAACAAAAAAAAGATCGCTTATGCCGCCAGCCGCGGCACTCATTTCGCCACCACGCAGGAAGAAACGGAGCAGTTCTTTCATTATTTAAATGACTTTGACCGTATCTCTGTGCGGGAAAAGACATTGCAGCAGTACATTGAGCAGAACTCGAATATTCAGGCGCCCGTAGTACTCGATCCGGTGCTGCTGCATGATCGGGATTTTTACGAGCAGATCAGCGTAAAACCGCCGGAAGAGCATTATGTATTGCTCTATTACGTGATGGAACAGGCCAAAGAGACAATCCGCCAGGCGGCTCTCTACGCCAGCGCACACCACCAGAAGATCATAGAGATTACCGATCTTCCGGTAGGGAACGGACGGCTTGCCGATTACCCGGATGTGGACTACACACTGCGCTACGCGATTGGTATAGAGGAATGGCTTGGCTATCTGCTGCACGCAGACTGCATTTTCACAAACTCTTTCCATGCCTGCTGCTTTAGCATTTTATTCGAAAAGCCTTTTTTTGCAGGACATCGGAACAGTGAGAAGGTTGCTCTTATTCTGGATGCCTTTGGACTGTCTCACCGAAAGCTTGCATCCAAGGGCAATCCGGTAGAAAATCCGCCCGCGCCGATTGACTACGATCAGGTGCATGCGATTCTTCTCCAAAAGAGAAAAGAATCTTCCGATTTTATCCTCGGAGCAATTCGGCAGGCCGGGGCGGCTGAACGTACCTGGCACGATTATTCATCGTTCAAGAGAAAGCTGACCTACCGGGTTCAGTATAATTCCGGGAAGATTTCAGACGACTTTTCCTCCAGTTGGAATGAGTCTGAAGGTGTGCTGAAAAAGCTTTCCTCTGGCTCTTTGGAATATGTGCCTCACACTGCGGACAAAGTCAATGACGGCACCAGCCATCTGGACACAAATCAGTACCGTCTTCCGAACCACAATTTTGTCGGATGGCGCATCCGCATCCAGATCGACCATCGCTGGTTTTGGATTGGAGAAAATGAAAAGCTTCTATTAAGAAAGGATGCGAAAATCGCGTCAACCGGGCGGCTCCATATTTTTCAGGACAGAGAAGCTCTGCCCTATCTCCCGGTCAACCATATCAGCTATATGGTCGCAGAAGCCATCTGGGAGCCAATTTTCCCACTGAAAATTCTGCGTAAGCTGAAGCATCTGCCAGAACGCTTTTCCTGACTATTCACGCCAATTTCCCCTTGAAACAAGGGGAAATTTGTGTATAATGAAAAAAGTGTGTGCTGCCGGCACCAGGTATTGATGCTGTGGCATTTTGTTACCATATAACCGCGGATGGCGCGAAAACGCTTTGTTATTACAACAATTCAGAACAGCAACACGGCCTCCTGCTATTTTTTAAGAGGATATTATTATGATCAGTGCAAATAATGTAACCCTTCGAATCGGCAAGAAAGCTCTGTTTGAAGATGTCAACATCAAATTTACCGAAGGCAACTGCTATGGCCTGATCGGTGCAAACGGAGCCGGAAAGTCTACCTTTCTGAAGATTCTTTCCGGAAAGCTTGAGACGACAAAAGGCGATGTAACAATGACGCCAGGGCAAAGACTGTCCGTACTGGAGCAGGATCACTTCAAATACGATGAATTCCCGGTTCTGGATACGGTAATTATGGGAAACCAGCGCCTTTATGATATCATGAAGGAAAAGGACGCAATCTATGCAAAAGAGGATTTCTCCGATGAGGACGGCATCCGCGCCAGTGAGCTGGAAGGTGAGTTTGCGGAGTTGAATGGCTGGGAAGCAGAATCAGACGCTGCTACTTTGCTGAACGGACTCGGCATCGATACAGACCTCCACTACAACCTGATGAAAGACCTGAATGGCAATGAGAAAGTGAAGGTACTGCTTGCGCGTGCGCTGTTCGGCAACCCGGATATCCTGCTTCTTGATGAGCCGACGAACCACCTCGATCTGGACGCAATAAGCTGGCTGGAAGAATTTCTGATTAATTTTAATAATACCGTTATCGTGGTCTCCCATGACCGCTATTTTCTGAATAAAGTATGTACGCAGATTGCGGATATTGATTATGGAAAAATTCAACTGTATGCCGGAAACTATGATTTCTGGTATGAGTCCAGCCAGCTTCTGATCCGCCAGATGAAGGAAGCAAACCGTAAAAAGGAAGAGAAAATCAAGGAGCTGCAGGAGTTCATCTCCCGCTTCTCGGCAAACGCCTCTAAATCCAAGCAGGCGACCTCCCGGAAGCGTGCTCTGGAAAAAATTCAGCTCGATGATATCAAGCCTTCGAGCCGGAAATACCCCTATATTGATTTTCGCCCCAACCGTGAGATTGGAAATGAGGTTCTGATTGTAGAAAATCTCTCCAAGACCATCGACGGAGTAAAGGTTCTGGACAACCTGACTTTCACCCTCGGCCACGACGACAAGGTTGCTTTCGTCGGCAGCAATGAACTGGCTAAAACCACTTTCTTTCAAATTCTGATGGGAGAGATGGAGCCGGATGAAGGCCATTACAAATGGGGTGTCACCACCACACAGGCTTATTTCCCGAAGGACAGCTCCAAAGAGTTTGACAATGATCTGACCATCGTCGACTGGCTCACCGGCTATTCTGAGATCAAGGACGCCACCTATGTACGCGGATTCCTCGGCAGAATGCTCTTCGCCGGAGACGACGGCGTCAAGAAAATGCGTGTCCTCTCCGGAGGGGAACGCGTGCGCTGCATGCTCTCCAAGATGATGATCTCCGGCGCAAATATCCTGATCTTCGACGAGCCAACGAACCATCTGGATATGGAATCCATCACCGCCCTGAACAACGGCATGATGAAGTTCCCAGGCGTCATCCTCTTCTCCTCACGCGACCATCAGATCGTGCAGACGACCGCGAACCGCATCATGGAGATCCTGCCAAACGGCACCCTGATCGACAAGATCACGACCTACGACGAATACCTCGAAAGCGACGAAATGGCTCGCAAGCGCCAGGTCTACACCACCGAAGGAAAACCAGACGACAACTGACACGAAAGCTACGAGCCGTGCAAAATCAGGAAACCTGGTCTGCGTCGTGCTTGCACGTAAGCGGAACAGGCTTTCTGATTTTATAGGGCGACAGCCCGTGCACCGCCGAAAGGCGCAACAGCGGCTTTTGGCGGGGACGACTCGTTGAAACCCTAAAACTCGCGCAGCGGCTTTTGGCGGGGACGCTCACAGAAAAAAAACCTTGCCAACCAGCTTCCGATATGATAAAGTATCAATGTAGAGAAACTAAGTAATGTATACAAAAAACGAAACCCCAAGGTGGTGGTGCACCTTGGGGTTTCTCCCTCTTTACCGGAGAGGTAATCCAACTAAATTTTTACTTCCGTTCATTATTTCCGTCAATCCACTTACCTATGTAGGTCGCTACAACATTCGCGGTAACAGAAATCAGGAACGTAAGTATTGTATACATATTTATCACCTCCAATCCGTGCCGGTTTCGATAGCTGCGCCGTTATGAATCACACGTATACTTGAGGCGCCCTCTGCACATATAGCAGTGCAGGGCATATTTAGCATCGGCAACATTGTCAGTATATCATTCCTTATCATATTTGAAAAGCATTATTGTATATTCA
>JAJPXX010000209.1 GCA_021205225.1 Lachnospiraceae bacterium | reverse complement strand
CTATAATAGTTTATGGTTCAAAAACCATTTATCAGAAAAAGTGTATAGACACAAAGGAGGAACAACCTAATGAAGTCAAAAAATCTTAGAGAAGTAAAAAAGATGATGAGAAATGATAATGACTGGAAAACAATGTTGATCCGCGGTTCGGTAGATGAAATATTGCTTGATCTTGATGGAGATTTTCAGCCGGATGTCGCATTAATGGACATAAGTGGAGACGGCGATATTGATACAATCGCGGTAGATATTACCGGTGAAGGTGATTTTAATCTTTACTTTACAGATAGTGATAACAATGGCATCCCGGATATGGTTTTTCTGGATGCGGAAAATGATGGCAACCCGGAGCTTCTCGCATTTGGAGAGGAAGTTGAGGAAGAAATGATGACAGCTGTACAGGCAATCCAGCTCGCTCTGCTGACAGACGAATACATTTCCTCCTCTCTGGAAGAAGCGTTGACTGAGCTCGACACCAATATTAAAAAATATCGAGAAGCACAAATAAATAATGATGGCAGGATAGAAATTAACTAATTCATGTATAAGACTGTTATTTTTTAAAGCAACATTTTTCAATCATTAAACATATAAAACTGTTACAAGTATTCTCTTGTTTCAACATCCCCTGTCCGTACCCCGATATAAGCATCGGGGTATTATTTTCCCAACTGTCCCTCCAGAGAAAGAATTACTATACATATCTAAACATTTTTCGACAATCTTCGTCATTTGTTCAAAAATTCACCAAAACTACATTTTTGCCTAATTTTTGAACATTCCTGCCTTTATGTCCATATTTTTTCGAATTTTCCATCTTTATAATAGTAAGGGTTTCAGACGAGCAATATCATTTTTATTCTGCTATTGTTCCGAACACTTATTCTACATAATCCCACACCCTGATGAGAAGAAAGGAGGGCAGATACATGAAAATCGGCGCAACAGAGATGTTGCTCATATTCGTTATCATTTTATTTGTGGCAGGTCCAGACAAGCTTCCCCTTTACATAAAGAAAATTGGCGATGTCCTGAAAGGATTCAAGGACGTAACAAGCGATGCGACCAAAGAGCTGCGCGAAAACGTCGTTGAACCTCTTGCAGAAGCACAGAAACCATTACGTGAAGCAATGGAGCCAATCACAGACATCACAGACGAAATCAATACGGATATGAACGACATAAAAAAATCTTTTAATGATGCCACAAAACCATTAAGAGCTACGCCGTCAAGAAAGCCAAAGGCCAAAAAGAAAGCTGAGACAGAGACGGCTTCGCCGGAAGAAAAAGCAGAAGAAATCGTCGTTGACGAGATGGATATCATATCGCCGGAGGGTAACATCGTAGCAGAAATATCGGCAGATCACGCTTCCGCTGATACTCCCCCAGGCACCGGTGAAACCGAAGACACTGATGTCCCCAAAAACACCAGTGAAACCGAAGACGCTGATGTTCCAAAAAATACCAGTGAAACCGAAGACGCTGATGTCTCCCAAAACACCGGTGAAACAGAAAACGCTGATGACAGCGCAGATTCGGACAACTTAGAAGACACCTCCAAAGATGAATGATGAAAGGAGATTTTTTTCATGAAACTTGGCACTACAGAATTACTTATTATCCTGGTAATTATTGTTTTGCTCTTTGGGCCAAGCCAGATCCCAAAGCTTGCAAAAATGTTCGGCAAAGCGAAGAAAAATTTTGATGAGGCTGCCGAAGAAGAAGATAGCTCAGGGACAAAAACAAGCGAAACCAAATCGGATACAACGGAGCAGTGATGAACAACAATCAAAATTCAGCAAAAAAACTGCTTCTGGCAAGCAGGATAAAAAAGATTCGAACGACGGCACCATGACTGTTACCGGTCATCTGAAAGAGCTGCGAAACCGGCTGGCCATCTGGATCGTTGGTCTGGTGATTGCGTTCATGATTGCCCTGTATTTTTCACAGGATATCATTGATTTACTGATTGGCATGGGGACAGCGTACGATTACAATTTTGTTTATATTGCGCCGCAAGAGCTCCTGATGCAGCAGTTTTCAATCTCGCTGGTCGTCGGCGTCTGTGTAACACTGCCGCTTTTGCTCTATCAGATTTGGGCATATGTGAATCCTGCCCTCACCAAAAGAAACAGCAGAATGTTCATCGGAGTCATCATCGCCGGCCTGATCTGTTTTGTAATCGGCTTATTATTTGCATACAAGGTTATGCTGCCATTCATGCTGAGATTCCTGATTGAAATCAGTGCTGATACTTCCATTCAGGCTGCCATCAGTATAGAGAAATATCTGAACTTTGTGATTACAATCTTTATCATAATGGGCGTGATCTTTGAATTACCGGTTGTATCTGTTCTCCTCACCCAGCTTGGTCTGGTCAAGGTAGAGTGGATGAAGAAAGGAATTAAGCCGGCAATCGTTGTAATTTTCATTGTTGCGGCAGTTGTCACACCGCCGGATATAGTTTCACAATGTATGGTTGCCCTGCCAATGATGGTGCTGTATATCATCAGCATTTATCTTTCTTCATTCCTGCTCAGGTTCAAGAAAAACACCCCTGAGGAAGAGAACGATACAGATGAGGAAAGCACGGGAGATTGACACAAAACTTCGCAAATCGAGTAGGAGGCGGCTTGCCGAGTCCTACTCGCCTGCGTCGGCCGCGTCTGGCATTAGCCAGAAATATTCCTTGCGCGGCCGTGTGCATAAACAGAAAAACAGGAGTTGGCACTTTAACCGACTCCTGCTTTCTTTTGTTCTTTCCATTCTGTAGCTTCGCGTACCAGCGTATAAAGTGCTGAGGAAGCCGGAACACCCAGCAGCATTCCAATTGGTCCTCCAACCTTTCCTCCAACAGTAACTGCGGCCAGAACCCATATGGCTGGCAGATTTATTTTTGATCCAACCACTCTCGGATAGATCAGATTGTTTTCTGTCTGCTGCAATATTACAAAATAGATCAGAAAAATCAAAGCCTTCACAGGACTTACCGTCAGGATCATAGCAGCGCCGATCACTGCGCTTATATATGCGCCGACAATGGGAATCATAGCTGTCACACCTACCAGTGCTCCGATCATCGCCGCGTAAGGGATACGCAAAATCAGCATTCCGATCATGCACAGAGAGCCCAGAATAACTGCCTCCGTTGCCTGCCCGCCGATAAAGTGCTGGAACGTACTGCTGCACACATAACAGACGTGAATCAGCGGTTCCCCGACCTTTTCCGGTAGCCATGCTCTTACCAGCCTGCCGCTCTGATGCTTCAGTTTTTCTTTTCCTGCCAGGATATAGATCGCAAATACCAAAGCGATCACAAAGTTTACAATCCCGCCCACAATCGAACCGGTCGTGTTGACAGCCTGATCTACGATATCACTGCTGTTCGCTCTAATCAGCTGTTCCATCTGTGTTTTCAGTCCGGACCAGTCAATATCAGCCAGCATCTTCCCGATCGGATTCTCCTGAAGAATGGGGGCTTCATCCAAAGCCTCCAGACTGTCCAGGCCTCCGTTGATAATCTGGACAATCAGAGCTACCGCACTTACAAGCTTTGGAATAACCAGCACCGCGACAGCAACCAGGATTCCGACAATCAACATAAGCGTGAGAACAATGGAAAGCACTCTGACGCCTTTTTTCATTGAGGTTCTTTTCCGAAGCTGCCGCTCAAACATATTCATTGGAACATTAAGGATCAGCGAGAGAATGATTCCGATCATCATTGGCCGAACCAGATCCAGCAGAAAAGAAACTACGTTAATTATAACGTTTATATACCGCATACCAAGGTAGACCAGACAGCAACAGGCGACGATTCCCACCAGCCATTTTCCGATCTCCCGGCGTTCATCAGGTGTACCCACCAGAAAAAAGCCCCCCTTTT
>JAJPXX010000127.1 GCA_021205225.1 Lachnospiraceae bacterium | reverse complement strand
CTTTCAAAAGGAAAATATTTTTATTTAATGAATTATATTTAGTTTTTTACAAATCTTTACAATTGCCACTTCACTACAACCTGTAAAAGCTGATCGGGGAATTTTCGCTTTTCTGCCCCTGCTGTCGGTCTGGTAGATCGTCTCTCAGTTCCGGGAGCATACCGAGGAAATGTTCTCGATATCCACAAGATTTTTTTATGCATTCCTGTATAGTGCATTCTGGAGAGGATTCTGACACAACTTTTGACACAGTTTTGAATAAACAATGATAAACTCAGACAAAAGGCAAAAGCCGCAAAGCCTTGATTTGAAAAGGCTTGACGGCTCACAATAAGCAATGATAATTTTTAACAATTAAATTCTATCTGTTTCAGGTGATTTGATCTGGTTCCTACATTTTCAGAACCGCAAACAGGCAAAAGCCTTCCTGCTTTATCACAGAAAGGCTTTTTTCACTTTTTCCATCAGAAAACATTATCCTTCTATTTCCAGCTCTCCCTTAAGACCATCCTCGGTGCTCACTTTTACCTGAACAGCCTCCCCAGTGCCTGTCTTTCGAAGAATCAGAAGCGCCGTCGCCCCCCAGGTGTCAGCGACTCCGTCGAGATAGTTGTAATCTGGCTTCGGATTGCCGCTTCCGAATCCGGCCAGCACGGCTCCTCCGGAGACTTCCGCCTTCAGCCTGCCCTCAGCGCCAGTTGCCAGAATGCCAGCGGCATCGAGCAGCTGCACGTCAATGAACAGCAGTTCTTCTTTCGCTTCACCCATCGCACAACGATTCAGGCCGGACGCTTCCACCGCTGTTTTCTCGCAGGTAAGTGCCACCTGTGCCGCGGTTCCTGCGGTCTGAAGCTCGGTCTGGGCTGCGACGACTGCCTTTTTCATATCTGCTTCGCCGTCTCCAATGCCAGATCTTTCTGGAGCAGTCCCGGCTTCCATACCGGAGCATTCGTTTTTATACAGCACAGCTGTCACTGTCCCCGGCTCGTAAGTGGTTTCAAATAGAGTCCGGTAGCCTGCGGTCTCTCCGCTCGGCGCTCTGCCGACAGATTTGCCGTTTACAAATAATTCCACTTCATCGCCCGGTGCGTAAACCTCGACGATCACCGGCTTGCCCTCACAGCCCTCCCAGGTCCAGGAGGCAGTTGCGTCACTGATGACCCACGGGGTTTTGATCAGCGGCTCGCCATAATGATTCGGGTTCTGCACCGCAATGTATGGCTCTTTGCGAAGGCCGAAGACGCATTCTCTATAGTACGATGCCGGTCTTCTTCTGCCTGTGATATCAATATCACCGCAGTAGGCCAGTTGCGCCGGAAATTCTGCGCCGAATCCGCCCTCACCCCAGTGATATGCCGGGATGCCTACACCAGCCTCACCGATGTAGTCCCAGCCAGTCCAGGTGAAATCGCCGATCACATGAGGCGCGCTTTTGATGATTCCCCAGTTTCTCGCAATCTCAGGCGGATAGGTCTCGCTGCCTACGATGACTCGGTTCGGATAATCCTTTGCGTCCCGCTCATAGCGCGCGGTCATGTAATTGTACCCGGCGACGTCCAGGTAAGCGCAAGCTTTCTCCAGCTTGTCGGAGATTGCGCGGTGAACGACGATATCATCCATGCGGGTATCCATCATCGTCATAAAATCATTGACATTGCCGCCCGCTGCCGGAACGTCCATGTCGGCCTGCGCATCCGTATCGATCGGTGCATCCGCATGAACTGGCGTGTCCGCATTCGCCTGCACGTCTGTTCCTTCCTGTACATCTGCGCCAACTGAATTCTTTGCAAGATCTGCCATGATCTCGCCGATCCGGTCTCCGGCCGCAAACACACCATTGATTCCGGCTGTTGTATAGCGGGTGTCGTCCAGATCTTTGATTTTTCTGTTGATCTCGTAACAGAGCTTCGCACCGGCATCACTGCCGATCTCCGGAATCTCATTTCCAATTGAATACAGTACGACGCAGGGGTGATTGTAATCACGGCGCACCATCGCTGTCACATCCTTCTCCCACCACTCCTGGAAGTACAGGCCATAGTCCAGATCGGATTTCATGCGGTTCCACATATCGGAAAACTCATCCATCACATAAATGCCCACCTCATCGCAGGCTTTCAGCATGGCTGGAGCCATCGGCTGATGAGAAGAACGAACCGCATTAAATCCGGCTTCCTTCAGGATTTTCGCCTGGCGCAGATGGAATTCTTCAAAGGTCGCGGCGCCGAGAAGTCCGGAATCATGGTGTACACAGGCGCCGCGCAGCTTCACGCTCCTTCCGTTTACGCGAAGTCCGCGCTTCGCGTCCAGCTGCAGTATGCGGATGCCGAACGTGCCGGATTCGGAGTCCAGCACCACCCGGGCGGATGGATGTTCTGTCAAAGCAATCTCATACGTATACAGCGCCGGGTTCTCATCCGACCAGAGCTGTGGATTTTCCACCGCGATTCGCTGCGACAGCGTCCGCTCTTCCTGCCCGGACAGCGTGATAGCGGCATGTTCTCTGGCGACTTCCGTCCCTGCTCCGTCACGGATCACCGTCTCCAGCATAAGATCGGTCGGCGCGTGCCGCAGATTTTTCAGCTCGGAAGTGACATTGATCACCGCATAGCTGCCATCGACGCAATCGTTCACGGATTCCGTCGTCACGCGGATCCCTTCCGGCACCAGATAGGTCAGTTCTGACTCCAGCAGGTACACATCCCGGTAAATTCCGCTGCCGGAATACCAGCGGCTGTTTGTCATACCGCTGTTGCGCACCTGTACCCGGATTTCATTTTCTTCCCCATATTTGATAAAATCATTCAAAGGCACATAAAAGGTCGTGTAGCCAAACATATTCTTTCCCGCGAGCTGGCTGTTCACGTAAACCATCGCGTTCATGTAGACGCCCTCAAATTTCAGCATCAGAAGCTTTTCCCTGGCATCTTCCGGCACATACAGGTTTTTCACGTAGCAGTAGATACCGCCGTCCCGGAATCCGGTGTTGCCCATATTGGGGCTATCGGCATAGGCGCGGCGCTCCAGCATCGCGTCATGCGGAAGCGTGACCTTCCGCGCAATTTCCGGTACATTCCAGACCAGCGCAAAGGAATCCTTATCCTCCCAGAACATCCAGCCTTCGTTCCATTTTTGCGTTCTCATAATCTTTTACACCTTTCATTTAATCAAGATAAGCCATGCCACGCATGGAAGTACGTGACATGGCCAAAACCATCCTTCCGAAATCCTTGCCTGTCAGACCTGCCTTCCGGTCTGAATGATCGAGCAGGAGACGTTTCGCGCGGACCGAAACGAAGTGTAGACGCGTAGACCGCGTCCGGCGACAGCCGGAAAATACCTCTTACAGCCCTGCGCATTAAAAAATCGTACTGCGCCCTGTCTCGCCCGGTTTCAGGATCTGCCCGACATGGTGGATAACCACCGGAAGCACTTCCTGGTTCTTCACATCTGCGCTTACGAGGATCTCTTCATTTGACAGTGTGACCTGGTAACCCTGTCCGTGCCAGATGCAATGGAAGCTTACTTCCTCCCACCACGGGATGAAATGCGGGTCAAATTCCACATGGGTCTCTGTCATCTTCATACCGGCCACACCGCGGACAACCGCCATCCACGCGCCGGTCGCGCACCCTGAATGAACGCCGTTTTCCGTGCCGCCATGCATATTTTTCAGATCCATCTCCGCTGTCTCCATCAAATAGCCGTAAGTGCTCTCCGGCATATCCATATCCGCGAAGCAGATCGAATGTACACAGTAGGACAGAGAGGAAGCTGCCTCGCACCGCCCCTGGTAGTAGTCAAGGTTGCGGCTGTAGGCCTTTGCCGGCATGGGAATTCTCCATTCACCCCTTGCCGGTACTTCCGAACCCTGAACGCTGCCGCCGCAATCGCATGCTGCCGATGTCACGTTCACACCACAGCCAGATTCTGCCGATGCACTGCAAATGCCGCGGTCTGCCAGATTCTGGTACGCGAAAAGCATCAGCACATCCGGCTGTTTGATAACCTGGCTCTTATTATAAAGGCCAGCCTGCTTCATCTGCGTGTAGCCGCTCTTGCTGCCGCCCTGAACCTCCAGCTCTCTGGAAAGATCAAAATAACCGTCAAACTGCGGGATCATCCCGGTCGTTTTATCCAGCGGCAGATACAGCTTCTGCGCCACGTCCGCAATCGCAGCTGCATCCTCCGGCGTAAAACCGATTCTGGTCTTCAGCTCGGACAGTTCTGCCTCAAACTGTTCGAACAGCCGAAGCGTATCGGAAAGGACATGATGGACACTGTAATTTGTATAGGCGTTGTTGTCCACATAGGGGTGATGTTCATCCGTCCCCGTCACCTGAAAAATCTCATAGCGCTTCTTTTCGTCATTCCAGACGGCGCGGGAAGCCCAGTAGCGGCATACCTCCAGCAGAATCTCTATCCCATATTTTTTCAGGAAATCCTCATCCCCGGTACAAGTATAATAATTCAGAACAGACAGCGCTACATCGGATACGCAGTGAATCTGCATAAACGGATGCCGCACATCAATCCACACGGTCTCCTCGCCGGTCACGCCCGTCGTAAACGGGAAGCGCGCTCCCCGGCATCCTTCCTTTTCTGCCAGCTTCCTCGCCTGGGGAAGATGAGAATAGCGGAATAAAATATTATTCTTACTGTATTCCGGCATCGTCTGCTGGAAGACCGGCGCCTGAAAGATTTCCGCATCCCACCACACAAAATTGTTATAGGTCTCACCGGTCAGTCCCTTTGCGGAAAAGCTGTGTACATAATCATTCCGCGCAATCGACAGCAGCGTATGGTAATTGCTGAAACGGATCGCCCGATCTGCAGTCTCATCGCCCTTTATGGAAACCTCAAGCTTCGCCGCCAGATCCTGGTAGATGGAACTGTGCTTCTTATATTCTTCCTCATAGCTGCTCTTTTGCAGCCGTTCCAGATATTTTTTCACACAGTCCAGAGGCGACTTGCTTTCTTTCAGGAGCGCATCATTGGACAGAACCTTTCCCTCTTCAAAATCGCGGCTCGTCACCGTCGCAGTCAGCTTATCCAGAGTATAGCACTGATTTTGCGCAGCTGCAAAGGTAATCTTCTGCATGACCAGACCTTCCGCGCGCTCATCCGCCCCCGGCGCCGTTCCGTCTATATTTTCCCATCTGGCGTCGCCCTGGCTGAAATGATTGGCAACGCCTGTAACTGCGTGGAATCCATATTTCGGCCCGACAATTTCTTCCTGCCAGAGGGTCTGTCCTTCAAACCCGGTCCCTGTGGATTTCTGCGGCATCTGGCCATTTGATTTTGTGCGCAGATCCAGACCGCTGTAAATAGAAACTTCTCCGGAATAATTGAGCGGTTCAATGGACGCTCTCATGCAGTAGGTATGGTCATCCGCAAAGCTTGCGAACCGAACAAAAGAGAAACGGCTTTTCTGACCCTTGCTGTTTTCCCAAACCACTTCACGGTGCAGGGTTTCATCGGACAGATCCAGCCACCGCTTCCAGGAATGAACCGTGCCTTCCCACGGATAAAAGATTTCTCCGCCAATCTCAAAACGGATCAGAAGAAAGTCCAGCAGGTTAATCGCCCGCTCCTCTTTTTCAAACTTTTTCAGGCGTTCTTCCTCAACGTAGTATTTTTTCATGTACATATTATCGCACATGGTCAGCCGCACTTCCACCACTTCGTCCATCACGCCGCGCACCAGGAAGCCCTGAATTCCCAGACTGGAAAATTCTTCCAGGCTCGCGCGGACGCCCATATAACCGTTGCCGGTAGTCAGAAGCGTAGCTACGTTTGCCTCATGAAGCAGGCTGTATTCCTGCTCCATGAGAATATGATCATTGGTAAATGTCAGGCCCGCATAACTCATTTTGCCCTCCTTCGTATATACATGGATACTTGTCTATCCCCTTCTTGCTCCGCACATAACACAGTGCACAGAAACTACTCATAACAGTCCTGAGCAGTTACAACTGCTCTTCAAAAGCGTTCATAAATCGAACAAAGCATAGCTTACCGTGCGCATATTCGTCCGCCCACACCCCTTTGCCTCATCACAGTGCGACATTCATTTTCCCTTCAAGGACACGTGCCTGACCCGCTACTTCCAGCTCGACCGGCGCCTTTCCTGAGAGGTTTTCTATCACGATTTCGTCCTTTGTCACTTCGACCGCCAGCTTCTGCCCTTTCCAGATTATCGTGTAGGTTAAGCGTTTCCAGGCTTCCGGCAGCAATGGATTGATGCGCAGCTTTCCGCCGAGCATCCGCACCCCGCCGAAGCCGTATACCACGCACTGCCATACGCCGCCAAAGGAGGCCGCGTGAATTCCCATGTTGGACGAACCCATGAACGGACCAAGATCGATCATGGATGCTTTTTTATAAAGGTCGTAGGCCATCTCTGGCTCTCCCATATCGCAGGCAAGCACCGCATGGGTAGAAAGGGAGAGCGAGGAATCATGGATCGTCCGCTGCTCATAATACTTCCAGGTCGCAGCCTTGACCTCCGGTGTGAACTGATCCTCTAAAAGGAAAAACAGAACCAGGACGTCGGCCTGCTTGGATACCTGAATCTGGTTGATCTGCTCCAGATTATAGTCACGCATGATGCCGCCGATATGCTCCTGCTGTTTGTATTTCGTCAGATCAATGTCACGACAGCTCAAATAACGGTCGTCCTGCGGAAGCACGTACTGCTCATTCGGAAGCGGCAGGAAAATGTGTTCGCAGCCGTCCTTCCATTTCGCATACGCAGCCTCCAGCGCATGACCGGAAGCGCAGCCGTCTGCGGCACGGTTCTCCCATTTTGCCTCCAGTTTTGCAAACAGCTTCGGCTTTTGAGCTTTTAAAATCTGATAATATTCCCTGGCCTTGCTCATATTCCAGCGCGCCATGTAGTTGGTAAATGCGTTGTCATTGACGTGCTCACGGAATTCATCCGGCCCCACAACGTCATTGATATGGTAAAAGCCATCCTCACCTGGCTCCAGGCGGGACGCCCAGAAGCAGGCCGTATCCATGATCAGTTCATAACCATACTGATCCATAAAGTCTTCGTCACCGGTAATCACCGCATACTGCCAAGCGCCAAAAGCCACATCCGCGGTAATGTGCTGTTCAATGATGCCGGACCAAACCTTAATCGGCAACCCGGTCAGGATATCGACGTCACAATACTCCGGCGTTACCTCGCCGTCATCCAGCCACGCGGATTCCCACGGGAACATCGCCCCCTGATAGCCGTTATGCGCGGCCTTCGCGTGTGCACCCGGCAGGGAAAGATAACGGTATTCCTCCAGCTTGCGGGCAATCTCCGGACTGGTAAATATGTAATACGGCAACAGAAAAATCTCTGTATCCCAGAAGCAGTGTCCCTTATATCCCTCTCCGGAAAGTCCCTTTGCGCCGATATTCATGCGGTTGTCGTGCGCGGGTACCATCACACGCATATGATACTGCGCGAAGCGCACCGCGAACTGATCCAACTGTGCCGGATCTGTTTTCACGGACAAAACTCCGGTATCATCCGGGCTACCAGCAGTTGTCTCCGGCTTCTCCTCTTTTTCCTGATATCCCTCAATACAGATCGGCGCCTGCGCCCACACTTCTTTCTCCCACTCGGCTGCAGACTCATCAGCAATCTTCCGATAGCCCATCTGCTCCATTTCCTTGCAGTCGGAAAGTCCGGTTTTTTGCAGTTCAGCCGTGACCGCCTCCTGCGCGTCCGTGTTAAAAAGCAGAGGAGCATCGAAATCGCGAGTCGTGTAGACATTCGAATACTTTTCAATTTCCAACAGCTCTCCGGCCTTCACCTCTGTCTCGTACCCGGCAAAGATTTCGCGGCGTTCAATATACACCTGCGCTTCCTGATCTACGATCTTCCCGCCCAGAACCAGCTTATGCGAAGTCGTATTGACAAAATCAATCCCGGACTGTGTCGTTCTCTGCACGAACTGGATAAAGCGCTTGTCATAGAAGCGCTTATCGCCCTCGGAAAAATGCTGGCTTCCGGTGTTTGTCACTGTTCCGTTGATACCGGAGCGGATTTTCACCGTCACATCCTGATCCAGCGGTTTCACTTCGATCCGCTGCGCAATCCAGTGCAGATGCTTCAGAGAAACGACCCGATACGAAGCAAACGACACACGCTTACCTGCCGGAGACGTCCAGATGACACTCCGTTTCAGCTCGCCAGTCTTCACATTCAGTTCTCTGGCGTAGTCTTCCATGCTGCCGACACTCAGATCAAACGGCTCCCCGTCGATGGACAACTCAATCGCCATCATATCCGCCGCGTTCGGCAGCTCGGTTACTTCATTTTTATCAAATTTATTAAAGGTTCCCGCTACAAAGGTGCCTCTGGTCTCCCGCAGGTAACGCTCTTCTGTCGCGCTGCGGATGCCAATATAACCATTTCCGAGGCTCATAATCGCCTCGCATTTTCCCAGAGCCAGCGGCTGGAAAGAATCCTCCCGGATGATCCAGTCAGATACTTTGCTGTAATCCATTCCCATCGTCTGATACCCCTCAATGATTTCCAACTGTTTCTTTCATGATAGTACGGATTCCTGCAATGCAAGGCACATGTCAGTTCGTACTATCATGATCTCTTCTCGCTCGCTTCCTTTTATCGCTGCATTGGCTGGCCAGCCTTATACTTCGCCTGTTCCATACACCTTCATCAGCTCATCCTTGAGAATGAAAATACTGCCCTTCCCATACCGCACCCGGCACAAAAGCGGCGCTCTCGGATCCATATCCACAAACGGATGGTTCAGTTTATCCTCAATCGCGGCGGTTCCCGCAAAGACAGCGTCCACCAGGCTGATGTAATCGTCCAGATAGCTCTTGGCGATCGGATAGCCATTGTGGTTGGGCAAAAGCCAGTCATACGCATCGCTCAAACCTTTCAGCCGCTGCGCGTTTGCACGGAAATTCATCAGGCGTTCCCGCACCTCATAAGGCGCGTCCGGATTGTTGGAATTATCATACATCATCACCTGAGCTGCCTCAAAGTCATCACCGCAAAACAGCATACGCTCCTTCCGATCCAGGAAAAACAGGCTGCTGTTGCAGTGTGCCGGCTTCGCGTCGAGTACCTCAATCGTCCGTCCGCCAAGCTCGATCACATCCCCATCCTTTAACAGAATCTTTTTATAATCCGGATGCGGAAGAGCCTCAATCGGGAATGGGCCTGACCCCGGCGCGGTAACCGACGGCTCATCTACCTTGTAGTTCCAGCTCATCATCACTTCCTCAAACTCGCCGTTTCCGGCCGCGTGATCCGGATGGAAATGGGTATTCACTACAAGCAGCGGCTTGTCCGTGAGCTTCTCCACAAACGCACGCAGATTTCCCACGGCATAGCCGGTATCGATCAGGAGTGCCTTCTCCTCGCCCTCCAGCAGATACATATTTTCGGATCCATTCATAAAATTCAGAAACCAGGTGCCCTCTTTCGCTTCCCAGGCCACATAATTACCAAAAATCATTTCCAAAGGCATTTCATCCATGGATTTTTCCTCCTCATTAAAATTTCGCGCCCCAGATTCCGCAGAACGGATCAACCGGATTGACACCCTTGAATTCCGATCTGCCCATGATCTTGTCTACAACAGCATCAATCACTTCTTCCGTCGGCGTATAGGCATTGATAAAGGTTTTTACCATCGGCGCGTCTACCAGGTGATACGGATTCGCGATGGAGATAAACATCGCCGGTACGTCATTTAAAAACCACGGCGCATCCGCCGCCATCAGATGTACCCAGTCAATCCGGCGCACGGACTGGTTGCTGGCCGTATCGATGCAGGCCACATAGACCGCCAGGTCAAATTTACTCTTGATATCCTCAACGCCGCCCTCGAACATTTCGTAGAAATCCAGCTTGCCATAATTAAAAAGCGATACCTCAAAGCCCTCTTTTTCTAACTTCGCTTTGATGCTGCCCGCTGCACCTTCGCCGTCCTTAAATCCGCCGCCCACGCGGTCTTCCAGCAGATACAGGCGGATTTTCTTATATTTTTCCGGAGAGATCGGCAAAAGGGACTGCGTATCCTTTACAAGGGTCACAGCCTCATCCGCGCACTCCCTGGTCTGTTTTTTATGCTCTTCGCAGCCAACGACTGCCAGCGCTTCCTCACCAGGAACCAGAGTCCCGGCTGCTTTCTTGGCCGGAAGTCCCATCGCAGCTTTCATTGCCAGAGTTCTTGTCACAGCCTCCTCTACACGCTCCCAGGTCAGGCGGCCATCCGCAAGCGCGTCGCGGACGAACTGATAATCCTCGCGGATGTCTTTGTTAAACAGAATCATATCGCAGCCTGCAGCAATTGCCGTTGGAATTGCCTCGCTTCTCGCCATCGGTGTATTGAAACCAATCATTGGCGTCGCATCCGTCACGATCATTCCATTATAGCTAAGCTTGCCCCGCAGCAGCCCTTGCAGAATTTCTTTGGAGAGCGTCGCCGGAAGAATCTGCTCATCGGTCAGATCCGGATTAAAGAAGCGGCTGTAAGCCGGCTGTAAAATATGGCCGACCATGATGGAGAGCGTTCCTGCGTCCACGACCGACTGCCAGATCTGGCCATAGGTCTCATCCCATCTCTCCACAGACAGACTGTTGACAGACGCCACCAGATGCTGGTCTCTCTCATCCACGCCGTCTCCCGGGAAATGCTTCACGGCAGCGGCTACGCCATTGTCCCGTAAGCCCTTCAGCTGTTCCTTCACAAAGGAAATAATTCTCTCCTGATTTGTGCCAAAGGTACGCACATTCGTAATCGGATTACGGTAATTCATATCCAGGTCACAGATCGGAGAAAATGCCCAGTTGCATCCGACCGCCTGCGCCTCCTTGCCTGCAATCGCGCCCAGACGGTACGCATTGACCGCATTATCCGTAGCGGCTACGCCCATCGGACGGGAAAAATAAGTGCCGTCCGCGCAGATTCCATTGCCGCCGGATTCCAGATTTGCGCCAAACAGAAGCGGAATTTTCGAGGTGTTCTGGATCAGCGCGTGTGTCTTTTGCACTTGGGCCGCCGGCATCGGGCGATACAGCATGGCGCCCGGCTTGAACTCCTCAATAAAGCCCTTCAGATACTCTGGATCCGTATTTCCGCCGATCGGGCAGAACAGCTGGCCGATCTTTTCCTCCTCTGTCATGGAAGCGAGCGTCTCCTCGACCCACTTCACACCCTCATCATCCAGGAAAAACGGATTCGCCTTTAAGTTTACCATAGTCTTTTTCCTCCTCAAAAAATTTATCGTTTTATGCTGGTACTACAACAAGCTCCGAAAGCTCCGCAATCGCCGTCTCCAGAGCCGCCGGTTCAAACGGCAGGAAGCCCATATGTGTCAGCGTTTCCAGTGAGTTCGCCGCCATCTCCGGATCACCGGACATCGCAATGCCTGCCAGCGCCGGTGTGTATTTTCCTAAAATGCCAATCGCGTTCGGATCCTGCGCCAGTCTGCCAAGGGTCGTCTGCCGTGTGTATGGCTTTCGATAATCCGCTGTCGGCTGATACAGGAAATCGTAAGCGCCTGCGGTGAGAATCATTTTCCCGTCCGCATTCACACAAATACCTGTTCCATCCGCAGATGTGCCTGTCCCGGCGGCCATTGCGGCATCCGTCGCAGCATCATATCCCGGCAGCTCCACTTCCGCTTCGCAGTTAAACGGAATTTCCAGATGTACTTTCATTTTTCCATCCGCGCAGATTTCCCAGTTGCTCACATATTTTCCATTCACAGATTCATATGTGCAGTCCACCTTCGGAATGCGTACATCCGGGTGCGGTGCGAGAATCGCACGCCCAAAACCCGGCGTCAGCGGACGGATGCCTGCAACATAGGCATAAACAAACTCCATGACCGAACCATAAGAATAATGGTTCAGAGAATTCATGCCTGTATCGCTGATCGTGCCATCCTCAAATACGGAATTCCATCTCTCCCAGATGGTCGTCGCGCCCAGATTGACGCTGTACAGCCAGCTTGGGAAGCCTTCCTTCAGTAAGAAATCATAGGCCAGCTCTACCATACCCGACTCCGCAAGGGCGGTACACAGAAGCGGCGCGCCGACAAAGCCGCCCTTGATCTGGTTCAGATCCTTCTGCAGTCTTGCCCGGAACTGCGCTTTCAGCTTTTCGCGATCCTGACCCAGGCCAAACTTCATCGCAATCACACCGGCGCTCTGCGTATCAATCGCCAGACGTCCGCTCGGCGTAAAGAATTCATTGTAAATCGCCGCCTCAATCTTTTTCTCCAGCTCGCCATAATGAGCGGCGTCCTCTGTCTTTCCAAGCACCTCTGCCATCTCGCGCACCATCTGCGCAGAGCGGTAATAATACAGCGTGGATACATAGGTATCGTCCGTGCTGCCCTTGAAGCTGCTCGGCGTTGGCCCATCCAGCGCCAGCCAGTCGCCAAAGGTATCCAGAAAATCGAAGAGATACGTGCGTCCGCGCTCCGCATCCTGGCGGTCAATGTAATCGACCCAGCCCTTCATCATCGGGTAAGAATACTCCAGTTCCTTTTTATCTCCGTAATAAGTATAGAGCGTATAGGGAAGGAAGGTCGCGATATCGCCCCAGACGCTTCCCGCCGATTCCTGATGTCCCATATTCGGCAGGAAATTCGGCATACCGCCGCCTAAATACGCCTGCTCGTCCTTCAAATCTTTGACAAACTTATGGAAAAACGCTCTGGTATCCATATGGTAGCTCGCGGTCGGCGCAAATACCTGTGCGTCGCCCGTCCAGCCCAGGCGCTCGCTTCTCTGCGGGCAGTCCGTCGGCATATCAATAAAGTTCGATTTCAAACCCCAGACCGTATTCTCATACAGGCGGTTGATTTTTTCATTGCTGGTCATAATATGCCCTGTCCTGCGGATATCTGAGTAAAGCACACGGCCGATGAAATCCTCCGCTTTCAGCTCGCCGACCCAGCCGGTCACGCGGATATAGCGGAAGCCAAAGAAGGTAAAGTGCGGGCGCACCGTCTCCTTTCTGCCGTCTGATACATAGATAAACTGCGACTGGGCGTCACGGTAATTTCCATTATAGAAATTCCCCTTCTGAAGAATTTCGCCGCAATCCAGAACTACCCTTGTCCCCGCCGGAAGTTCTGCCTCAAACTCCACAAATCCGGCAAAATTCTGCCCGAAATCCAGCACCGTCTCTCCCGCCGGCGTCTGAAGCACCTCTTTTACCGGAATGGATTCCTTTGCCAGCACCGGAATGCTGATGCGATCCATCAGATGAGATTTAACAAGGTTTTTCGTTCCCTCATCAGAAGCCGGATCCGAAAGCACTTCCACCGGCTTTTTCGGATTCTCCTTCCCATCCCAGAGCTGACGGTTCAGCGTTTCTCCAAGATAAATACCGGAATCCTCGATGTCCGAGCCATAATACTCCCAGCTGCCGTCGGTCACAATCACTTCACTGGAACCATCCGCGTATTCCACATGCAGCTCCGCAATCGCCGCCATGCGGTCGCCGTAATTGTTTGCCTGAAGCGCCAGACCAAATACGGACATATACCAGCCCTTCCCGAGCATGATTTCCAGGGTATTTTCTTCCTTCAGGCACTCCTCCACCGGGAAAGTGATCACCTGAATATTGTTCTCATAATTATTGATATAGGGCGTCAGATATTCCTCGCCCAGCTTTTCACCGTTCAGATACGCCTCAAACATACCAACGCCGGAGATATAAAGCCGCGCGCGTGAAACCTCTCCTTTGAGCAGAAAGCTCTTTGTCATAATCGGGTGGAAGCTATCTTCCTTCCGGGCGGCAATCCAGTCAGCCGTCCACGGCTCGTCCATCTTACCGGTCTCAAAGGTCTGCGTCTCGCTCACAGCTTCATCCCCGGCATCTCCGCTCACACAGACACGATAATAATAAGTCGTACGCGGCGTCAGGTCCAGTTCCAGCTCTACCAGCTGCTCTCCGCCCTGATTCAGCGACGCGCCTTCTATCCGGTAAAGAATTTCATCCTCAGGAAAATCCGCGTTCTCGCTCACCTCAATGACCGCTCCGATCTGCTTTTTGCTGATGGTATCGCAGACATTCCAGGAACAGGTAATTCCCTCCATGCTATACCCCAATGGATTTTCAATTCCATTGATTCTGACATTTGTAATCTTCATGGCTATCCTCGCTTTCCATTCCGTATCTGTAACAGCATCTGCTCTGCGCTGTTACACACAATCGTATAATGCCAGTTTAGTAAAGAAAAGTCAAATTTTCCATGTTCTTTCTTTTACTCAATCCGACTTATTTTCACACTTTTCTTTTTTCCACTGGCTTTCTCAATCATTTTACTATATACTATGGAAACGACCGTTCCAAAAGATAAATAGAACGGCATTTTGACAAACGAGGGAGGTACACAATGATTTCTTATGATTTTGACAAAGACTGGGCATTTTCGTATTCTACAGGAAACGCTTACCATGACCGAGAAGGCGCCGCTTATAAAAAAACGGTGAATCTGCCGCATGACTTTATGATTTCCACAGAGCGCACAGCAGACGCGCCCATGGAGGGCGCCGGCAGCTTTTTCCAGGGAGGAATCGGTACCTATGAGAAGTATTTTCTGCTTGAGGAATCACAAAGAGGACATCAGTTCCTGCTTCTGATCGAAGGCTCCTATGGAAATACAGAGGTCTGGATCAATGGCAGCATGGCCGCCCTGCACCATTATGGATATACAGAGTTTTACGCAGATCTGACCAAATGGCTGAAATTTGGTGAGCAGAACAAGCTGAAAATTGTAGTAGAGAATAACGCGCATCCAAACAGCCGCTGGTATTCCGGCAGCGGACTTTACCGCCATGTGCGTCTGCTTGAGGGCGGTTCCGTGTATCTCGCGCCGTGGTCCGTTGGCATCCAGACACCGAATCTGCGTACCATACAGGCAGATGTGACACTGACAAAGGCTGCCGCGATGCAGCAGGGAAGTGAATGTGAAGTAGCGCTCTCCATTTTCGATTCAGAAGGTAACTGCATCGCAGAACAAACAAAAACAATCGTATGCAATGCAGCAGAAACGACCTGTCACTTTTCCTTTACACAGGATGGCCTTCTTTCCTGGTCTCTGGAACATCCCTACCTGTATACGGCAGCTGTGCGGGTACGTGAAACAGGGAAGGCAAACGATGCTGCTTCCGATCATACGGCGCAGATTCCAGAAGAGACGAAAGAGGTCTGCTTTGGCGTCCGCACACTCTCCTTTACTCGCGAGCGTGGTTTTTGTCTGAACGAGGTTCCAGTAAAGCTTAAAGGCGGATGCATTCACCATGACAATGGCGTGGTGGGAAGCTGCGCGTTTGATGAGATGGAATACCGCAGGGTGCGCCTGCTGAAGGAAAGCGGCTACAACGCCATCCGCACCAGCCACAACCCGCCCAGCACTGCCCTGCTTAACGCCTGTGACCGCCTTGGTATGCTGGTGATGGACGAGGCGTTTGACTGCTGGCGCGCGAAAAAGAATCCGTTTGACTATCATCTTTATTTTGAGGATCACTGGAAGGAAGACCTTGCTTCCATGGTTCTGCGCGACCGGAATCATCCCTCTGTTATCATGTACAGCATCGGCAATGAGATCGGCGAACGCGACGGGAGCGGAAATGGACCGGAAATCTCAGCTGCGATGTGTGCGTATGTCCGCAGCCTTGACAGTACCAGAGCGATTACAAACGGCGTATGCGCAGTCTTTCTGGACGCCGGAGAATTCGGCGGCATACTGGCGAATATTTTCGGCAGCGGCGAGGAGATCGACTTTGCGGGTCTTCCGGATGAAGTAAAAGCGTTTCTTGCGCAGGCAGATGAAGTGACGAAAAACTGGGGCGCGATTACCGCCGATTATGTAAAAGATCTGGATGTCGTCGGGTACAATTATCTGGACGACCGCTATACGCAGGACGGGCAGGACTTCCCGGAACGCATCATCGTCGGCACGGAAAGCTATCCGAAAGCGATGAAGCAGGTCTGGGCGCATACAATGGCGCACCCCTATGTGATCGGCGACTTCACCTGGACAGCGATGGACTATCTGGGCGAGAGCGGCATCGGACACGCCTTTTACGATCAGCAGGGCGGACTCTTCTGCGATTATCCATGGCATACGGGCAACTGCGGCGACTTCGACATCTGCGGCTATCTCCGCCCGCAGGGAAAATTCCGCCGTCTGCTGTGGGGGACAGATCATGCGCCAGTGATTACCATTCTGCATCCGGAGCACACCGGCAAAAAAGAATCCATCTCCAGCTGGGGCTGGGCGGACGTATACGAAAGCTATACCTGGCCGGGCTATGAGGGAAAAGAGATTCGCGCGGATCTCTACAGCGACGCGGACGAAATCGAGGTGAAAGTCAATGGCAGACACATCTGCCGGGAAGCCGTACCGGAGGGCGGTATCGTATCAGTCAGCCTGACCTATGAACCGGGAACGATAGAAGTGATTAACTACCGCGGCGGCCTGGAAGCAGAGCACAGCGCCCTTTCTACAGCCGGCGAAGCGGTATCCATAAAACTGACGCCGGAAAATTGCAGCGAATCAGATGATACGAAATGGCGGTGCGATGGAAAAGGCAGTAATCTTCTGATCCTCCAGGCAGAAGCCGTGGACAAGGATGGAAATCGCGTACCCAGCTGGGAGAATGAGGTTCTCTGTGAAATCAGCGGTGCGGGAGAGCTAAGCGGCTTCGGCTCCGGCAATCCGCAGAGCGAAGATAACTACACCCTCGGACGCTGCCATTTCTTCGAAGGCCGGGCGCTGCTGGTTGTAAGACAAACGGAAGGACAGGAAGCAATCCAGATTCAGCTGAAGGAGACCTGCGAAGGAATATCCAGTGAAAAAGTAACCTTTTAATTTCTGCCTGCCGATTCATGAGTATATTACGTAAAGATACGACAGCGGCAGTACAAAGACAATGGAACGGTTCATGCCCTGCGCACTCATCCGCGCAGGGCTTTTAATATGCGCAGGGGCACACATGGAAGTTTTCCAGCTGACGCTGGATGCGCCCCGCGCGGCGAGTAGGGAGATTTTCTCCCTACTCGATTGGAACCGACATATTTTCATTGCCAATTCCTATAAACATATGCTATACTTCAAGGAATAAAATATATATTTTTCAGTTACTGTTTTTTGTAACATGCATTCTGAGGTATCTTTATGAACTACTATATCACTTATGGAGAATTCCAGAGACATCTGACCAATTATTACCAGAAAACCGGCAGCCGTTCACAATTTCTTGAAATGATGAATTTCCTGTACCGCAAGGGACTTCTCTCTGAAACTCCTTTGCCGGACGTTTCGCCGCACCAGATGCTGGATGATATGAGCATAGAGGAAATCAATCAATTCATTGATTCCCTGGTATTTACCATTAACGCTTATGAAAATGATCCCACCTGCGTGATGGAGACCGATATCATCCCGAACTCCCGCGATGTCTTTATCATCCGCCATCCGCGCTATACCCGCCCGCTTCTTCATAAGCACAATTATTTCGAAATCAACTACGTCGCCAGCGGGGAATGTACGTTTCAGTTTGAAAAGAGCTCGCGTATTCTCCGGGAGGGCGAGTTCTGTATGATCGCCCCCGGCTCCATGCATGACCTGACGATTGACGACGAATCTACCGTACTTTGCATCATGCTGCGGAAGAGTACCTTTAACAAAACATTTTTATCCATGCTGTCGGGAAAAAATCTGCTTTCTCAGTTTTTCCGTACTTTTTTATCAGAAAACAGCCATACAAACTATCTGCTGTTTTTCTGTCCGACCACCAAATGGCTGCGGCTGATCGTCTTCAACGCCATGCTTGAATGCTATAAACCGGATCCGTACAGCAATAACTGCTGTATCAGCTGGCTGAATCAGATGTTCTCTTATATGCTGCGCAATTACAGTCAGACCGTGCAGTTCTATGATTATCAGTTCGGATCCGAATTTTCACTGGTGCTCCAGTATATCCAGCACCACTATCAGACGCTGACGCTGTCCGCTCTGGCCGAATTTTTCCATTACAGCGAGCCCTATCTGTGCACCCTCATCAAGCAGAATACCGGCCAGAATTTCACAGAGCTGGTCAAAGGCCTGCGGATGTCCGAGGCAGTGGATTACCTGGTAAATACAAATATGAGCATCGGGGACATCGCGGAAAAGGTCGGCTATAATTCCTCCGATCATTTTTCCCGCGTATTCCGCTCGCAATACCAGATGTCTCCGCAGAAATACCGGAAAGAGCACAGGCTTTCTTCCGATGAGGCACTGGTACCGTTCCGCATGGATGAGTAAAGAATGACAAACGCGCCTGACCTGAAACAAATCTGTTTTCTATGGTCAGGCGCGATCCTGCGCTTATTCAATATTGAATGCTGCGAAATCCAATTTTCCCTCAGTGACTACAAAGTAAAGCGCATACGTCCCTTTTGTAACGGTAAGCGAAGTCTTTATGCTCTTCCAGCCGTTGCCCTCTGTCTCCTCTTCTGAAACATCTGACGCTGTGCTGGCAATCACCGCACCCTCCGGGGTATCCAGACGCACCTCCATGCTCCCGTTTCCACGCAGTTCCAGTGAAATATTCTTTTCGGTACCATCAAATGCAAAATATTTGAATCCAGCCGCTGCGCCCCTGCGGAGGTTATAAATGTATGGTTTCAGGCCTTTATTGGATGCATTATTATCATCCTCCGCCGCTTCTTCCGTGATATACGGCCATTCCTCCGGAATCACAAGCGCGCCGCCCTCCGGGCCAGATTCTATTACATGCCCTACCTTTGTGCGGTCTGCCTCTGTCAGATGGCAGGCGATATAGGTTTCATACCGTCCTTTCGCCGGAAGCGGGCCGCCATTCAGCCCGCAGCTGGTGACCGCGATCTGCGGGATGGTGCCGTCCTTTCGGATCTGCACTTCGTCCGCGCACCCCTGTCTGGAGAAACCGGTGCCATGCGTCTGACGGTGCCAGAAAATATAATATTTGTCCTGAATCTGAACCAGACCGCCGTGATTGTTTCCGGTATAATTAACCGCCAGTTCATTTCCCTCAAATCCAAGGTCGCCGTTCGAGACAATCACACCCTTATACGCAAACGGTCCTTCCGGCGTCTTTGCCATTCCATAGCAGAGCTCATGCCCCTGCAGGCTGGAATACACGAAATAATACCATTCGCCAAATTTCCGGATACTGGACGCCTCAAAAAACGGATGTTCCCCGTAGCAGGTTCCGGCAGCGGTATCACAGCCATTTGCCACACATTTCGGTTCACTGATGATGGTGTGCATATCGTCTGCCAGCCGAACCATCATACCACCCGGAATTTCCAGCTGCTCCATCCCCGGAAAGCGCACAGGCGGGCAAAATCCATAATAGAGATAGTTCCCGCTCTCCTCTGAGAGAATCGCCGGGTCAAACCAGCGGCCGATCTGTGGGATCGTTCCATCCGCCCTTCTCACAAAATCCAAAAACTCGTATTTTCCCGCCGGGGTATCACACACGGCAACGGAAACCACATTGGTAAAATCCAGCGCGTAATACAGATAATACCGTCCGTCCGGTCCCTTCGCCACATCCGGAGCGTACAGCTGGTGCAGATGTTCTCCGGAAAAGGCATCGTCGAATTCCGGCAGCTTTCCCTCATAGGGCGCCCCATTAATCGGATCCTGCTCCTTCCGGTAGATAATGCCCTCATACCGCCAGGCACCCGGATCATCGACCGGAGCACTCCACCCCGCGTAATCCTCCTCACAGTATGATGTCCCGTTTCGCCTGTCATGGCTTCCAAAAATATAAATCCTTCCGTCAAATACATGCGGTTCCCCGTCCGGAACCGTTTCCCAAAATGGAAGATATGGGTTCAATCCCAACGCCTTCATCTTTCGAGTTCCTCCTTCGCTGATTATTATTTAGTAACCGTTCAGAATAGCCGCAAGCGGTCTGCGACCTGCTGTTCTGGATAGTTACATTTTTTTAAGGCCTGTCCTTGTGCGGCATATTGCCTTCGCGCTGTTTTTTCCATCGAAGCGCCCGGTAATGCCTCTCGTAGTACATCACCATCGAGACAACCACAAATCCGATCCCCACTCCCAGCAGAGAATGAACGCAGGTAACTGCGTTCGCCCGGATGCGCTCTGTATCCTGAAGGACAAGACCTACCACCGTATAATAAAGCGGAGTTCCTGGAATTAATGGGATGATGGATGGATAAAGAAATACCGTCGACGGATTTTTCGTATACACCGCCATGCATTCTGCAAAGAGCGCGGCTGCCATGGCTGCCAGAAAGCTGTAAATAAAACTCTCCGCAATTAACTGCAGCAAAATCAGATAGACAAACCGGGTAAGCGCACCGCCCAGCCCCGCGTAAACCAGATATTTTTTCTCAATCCGAAAGACAATTCCAAATCCGATCGACGCGAAAAATGAGACAACCACCAGTTTTACAGCCTCTACCATGAAATCAGTCCTCCAAACCAAAAGATACTCAGCACAAAACCGCAGACAATTGCAATGGATTCCAGCATGGCTTTCAGAATCTCCAGCATTCCGTTGATCTCATTACCGCACAGAAGATTTCGAAACGCATTCACCATCGGGATTCCCGGAATCAGCATCATGCTGTTCACAATCATAACCGTATAAATATCATTCACCAGGCCGATCTTTGTCAGCAGAATCGTCAGCGTCCCCACCGCAAAGGTACAGGAAACACTGTATACAATCCGATTCACGCCAGGCCTTTTGAGGTAAATCCCACCCAGATAAATCAGCGTCGTGTTGATCAGGACTGTAATCCAATCCTTCCACCCGCCGCTATAGAGAACCGTAAGACAGCTCATTGCCAGCAGGTAACCCGCCAGACGTGCTCTGGCAGAATACCCCCTGGTATTCACCACTTCTTCGAGCATTCCCTCCAGCTTCTCCGGATCCGGCTTTTTTGCACAGATCTCTCTGGAAAGCTGATTCAGACGGGAAAGATTTTCCAGGTGTGTATCCATACCGCTGCGGATGCAACGCTGTCCGCTTACCCGATTTCCCTGGGCATCCTTCAGGCTCAATGTCAGGTAACAGTTCAGTGAGAAAAAATGCACGTCATCGCAGCCATAGCTGTCGCAGATGCGGTAGACCGTATCATTGACCCGCTCCAGATTCGCGCCGCTGATCAGCATTTTTTCACTTAGCTTTAATGCAAAATCAAGAATATACTCTGCTTCATTCATAAATACGAGATTCCTCTGTCATCAGATATCGCAGCTGCATTCATTGCGCAGCCACTGTGCTATAAAATGTAATGATTCCGTACAGCAGGCCGCCAGGTCTGCGCTTTGATTCGATCTGAACGGTTGTCGCAAAATAATATGGAAAGGCTTCCCCTGCATTTATCAGAGGAAGCCGTAAATCTTTCCAGCTGTCATTTCATATCGCAGCATATGAATGTGCTGAAACATCATTCAAATCTCTATGTATTATTCGCCCTGCTCCGATCTCATCTTTTCCTTCATCGCCGCGATCTCCGGGAAGTACTTCTTCAACGGATAGAACATCATGATAACCAGGATAGCCACGGATACCAGCGCCGGCACTGCAAAACGAGCTACAATCACGGATGTGGTCGCTGAAGCCGGCTGACCAAAGATACCATAATCGGTACTGAAGCCTGCCACTGCGATAATAGCCAGAATACCGGAGCTTGTTACTGTATTACCACACTTCTGCGCGAAGCCCTTGACAGAGGATACGATACCGTTCAGCTGCTTGCCCTCCTTTAGGAGAATAAAGTCTATGGTATCGTTTACCAGGACATTCACCAGAGCGTTTACCATCGAACCAACTGCGGTAGCAACGAAGGAAAGAATACAGCAATACCAGAAGTTCAAACGTCCCGTAAAGAGCAGAATCACATAACAGATAATGGTCAGGATCTGAGAAACAATCATCGCCTGATAACCAGTTTTGAATTTCTTCAGGAAAATCGGCATCAATACCATCATGGAAATCAATGCTCCAACTGAGATAAAGCCCATATAAACGGAAATCGTAGAACCTGTCAATGCGCCGATTGTCGCCTCATCCATGGTAGCCAGGTCAACACGATCCGGAACCAGAACATACTGTGCATAATATACAGAAGAGGAGAACATGAAGCCATAGCTGATCGCCGCCAGACACCAGCAAAGCATTACCGGCCAGATTTCTTTGTGGCGGAATACATATATCAGCTGCTTCAGGCCTGCATTGTTCGGATCCTTCGGCATTACATAACGCTCCTCAGACGTCTTGTACAGACCCCAGAAGGAAATAATCGACAGTGCCGCATAAGTACACATCAGGTTCCGATAGCTGCCGAAGATCTCAACCAGCTGTGTGGAGAATGTGGAAGCGATGGTAAACATCAGCGCGCAGACGCCCGCGCCCTTTGCTACGACGGAGTTACGCTCCTCATCATCCAGCGTCATCGCCGGCAGAATCGCCATCTGCGGCATTGTGTAAGCGGTAACAATCATACCGTAGAACATATAGGTAAGGCATACATATACGCATTTTGCCATTGTGCTGCCCTGAATGAATCCCGGATTGGAAAACAGCAGGAACATATCTACCAGCAGGAAAATCGGTGTAAAGGTGAACCAGATACGGTAACGCCCCTGCTTCGGGTTGATCGAGTCGCAGATTACACCCATCATCGGGTCGTTAATCGCATCCCACAGAGAACAGATCAGCAGGATGATGGACAGCTGCGCTGCCGTGATCCCGATCTCATTCTGTACATACAGAGAAAAGTAAGATGCAATCGTAGCTGCGATCGCCATCGCGCCGCCATTGACTGAGGTTGCGTGGAACCAGACAAACGGTTTACTCAGTCCCTTTTTTTTCGTTTCTTTTTTGGAATTTTGGTTGCCCATTTTTATCCCCCTTTGTAAATTAGTGTATCCGTTTTGTGAATGACATTCTGCATCCGAAAGCTTCGGCCTGTCGCCATTTTGACTTTTGCATTGCCGATTCGCCAATCTGACTTTCCGTCGTTTTCCATGTTCCTGCCGCTCACTATGACTATGCTTATTGTATCGAATTACGCAAAAAGCTACCATGTTATTTTTTATTTTGAACACGACATTTTTTTTGCTCGTTGATTTCGTAATTTTATCCATACGCAAAAATTTCTGTTATAAATCACAGCCTGACCCGATTTACATTGTTATTAACATTCGTTATTTTTACCTCTGCCGGTGCAAACCAGTCCTTTTTTTCATTTGGAGATGGAAATAAAGGTATACGTGCTTGCGCTTCCATGAAAAGTTATGGTATAGTAAAGCAAACACATCATTATTCAAACATACGAGGAGACCCCTATGAAAAACTGGATCATTGTCGCGGAAAGCGGCTCGGACATCACTTATGACGAAGCAAAAGAGCTTGGGATCGAGCTTGTTCCCATGCATGTCACTATGGGCGGGAAAAGCTATGACGACGGTACCTTCCCCGCAGAAGATATCTGTAACTACTACAAGGAACACAAGGAGCTGCCTAAGACAAGTGGTTCTGTACCGGCCGATTTTATTTCCCTTTATGACCGTATCCATGCAGAGCATCCGCAGGCACAGATCCTGCATCTGGCCTACTCCGCAGTCACTACTATTTCTTACAATTCCTCCCTGGCCGCCTCAGAGGGCCGGGACTATGTCACCGCCATTGACACAAAGCATGTGTCGGTCGGGCAGAGAGCGGTTATCCTGCAGACGCTGGATATTTTGAAGAATGAGCCTGGCATCGCCAAAGACAGGCTTCTAAAGAAAGTTCGTGCTATCTGCGACCGCACAAAAATGAGTTTTCTCCCGGCTGACCTTGCCTATCTCCATGCCGGCGGCCGCTGCACGAATCTGGAGCTTTGGGGAAGCCGCCTGCTGCACCTTCATCCCTGCATCGAAATACTCGATGGAAAGCTCATCGCTACCACAAAATACCGCGGAAGCTTCCAGAAAGTGGTAAAAAAACTGGTGCGGGACTGTGCAGAAAAGGATCATCTGCTCAAAGAGCGGCTGTGGCTGGTCCGGACACCCGGTTTGCCAGAAGAGACCCGAAGGATTGCAGAGGATACGGCGAAAGAGCTTGGATTTGAACTCATCTCCTGGGTAAAAACCGGATGCGTGATTACCACGCACGGGGGCGAAGGCGCAATCGGTGTTGTTGGAATAGCGGAAGTATAAAATTTCCCCGGTCTGGTCTCATCAGACCTGAAAAATCCCTGTGCAAGACCTTGCACAGGGACAGAAAGCATGTTGCCTGAAATTTCATAAAACTGTGAGTATGTGCAAAACACATTTTTCTGTTTCATGTCCTCGTAAGCTGTTATAAACCCAGATATTTTTTCATATTTTCCAGCACAACCCGATAACCGTTCGCATACATATGAACGCCCTCGATGGTGTATTCCGCTTTCAGCATACCGCGCTCATCCGTCAATCCCTCATTGACATCAATATATTCATTTCCCATCTTTTCCGCCAGAGCCTTCACCGCAGCATTCGCGATGGGCAGATTCCGGTTGTTGCGGTTTACAAATAAATCCACGCCCCAGCCCTCCGGCACTTTGTCGGTCTCATTCACAGGATAATAAGCCATCATATAGACCTTTGTCTGCGGCAGCCGTTCCTTAATCTGCTCCAGAATTGTCTCATAATTCTGAAGCATCTTAGCCAGCTGTACTTCAAATGGCTGACTGTTATCCCCCAGATCATTCGTTCCGATATTGATGAAAATCACGGACGGCTCCGTACCAAACACCTGCTCCTCCATATGAGCCAGCATATCATCAGAGGTATAACCGCCGATACCGCGGTTATAAATCACCAGATCTGACCCCAGATCCATCAGCAGCTCCCGGATCGGAAACTGCTCCATCAAAGAAGATCCCGTAAACAGAATCTGCCCCTTTTTCGCCAGGGTGTTCAAAATCCGATAGCGATCCGCTTTCTGGTTCTGTTCGTTTTTCATCATTCCCTGCATAATTTTTCTCTCTATTGTTTCCGTCTCTGTTTCTTTCATAATAAATCCATCCTTTCCTGGTTCATTTCCACTCTCAGCATCCTGTGTTCTGTACCTATTCAGAACAGCAGGCCTCAGACCGCCTTCTCCGAAGGCTCTATGCCGCTTACGCGTCATATGTCTGAGACTTGATACTGTTCTGAACTGCTGCTAAAAAACCATATTTGCAATTCCTACGATCAGCGGCAGCGTGACGATGCAAAGCAGAGTGCTCAGACACACCTCTTTGACCGCTCTTGTATAATCCTGCCCGTAAAGCTGGGCAAAGATCGCCACATTCGACCCCACCGGAGCTGCCGCCGCGATCAGCACCGTCAGCTTGATCGTCTGGTATTCGTCCGGAACCACCAGCATCAATACAATCGTCAGAGCCGGTATCAGCAGCAGGCGCACCGCCGTACACTTATACACCAGTTTATCTGTAAACAGTGATTTCAGCGGAATCTGCGCCAGATAGACGCCGAGCACAATCATCGCAACCGGTCCATTCATGGAAGCCAGTGCAGCAATGATATCAGTCAATGCGTCCGGCAGCGTAACCGGAACGAAGAAGAGGATTAATCCGGCCAGAAAGCTGATCACGATCGGATTCGTCCGGATTTTCTGCAGGCTGATCACAGACCGATCCCCGGTCATGACGAAAATGCCGTAGGTCCATTGCAGAATGTTTAAAATCGCTACAAACGATGCCACATAGAACACCGCTTCTGTTCCGAGCGCCATCTGTACCAGAGGAATCCCGATAAATCCCGCATTGGAAAAGGCTGCGCCGAATCGTTCTACGCCCTCGTCTTTTTGAAAGAGCAGACGGCTTACTATAATAGCCAGAATAAGAGACAGCAGAGCCAGCACGAAGGAAATAATCAATCCCTCCAGCAGTTCTATACTGAAATCCCGAATATAGGATTTCAATATGGCGACTGGCATGATGACATATAAAAGCATCCTTCCCATGTCCGCGCTCCCCTGTTTGCTCACCAGCTTCTTTTTATACAGGAAATACCCGATCAGCAGGTAAACAAACATGATCAGACTCTGTTTCAATAATAATAAGACAATTTCCACTGATCATCCTCCCTCTTTTTCAGCGAGTTTCTATCACCGAAGTAGACCTGCCACACCACAAAATTTTTCATCGTCAGAGCTACTTCATGTGTCTGACCGCTGTCGCTCACAAAACCACACTCGCTTCCAGCACTTCCCTGGAATTACCGCCCACATAGATGCGAAATTCACCAGGCTCCGTCACATATTCCAGGTCTCTGTTATAAAAGCCCAGCTTTTCGAACGGAAGTACAAACTCCACCAATTTCTCTTCTCCCGGCTCCAGATGGATTTTCTGATAGCCTTTGAGCTCTTTCAGCGGACGCACGCGTGATCCGACGACGTCCCGCACATAGCACTGCACAATCTCTTCTCCGGCCCGGTCGCCCGTATTTTTCACAGTGACCGCTGTATGGAAATACCCTTTCCATTCACCCGACGATTCCTTCATCGTTTCCATTGTAACTTTTTCTGTTATTTTTTCCACCGAAAGATTATCATACTCGTACGTCGTATAGCTCAGTCCATAACCAAACGGGTAAACAGGTTCCAGCGGCGTATCCAGATATTTGGATGTAAATTTTGATTTGCCGCCCGGTCGTCCGGTATTGGTATGCGCATAGTACATCGGGCACTGTCCGCTCGTGTAGGGGAACGTAGTCGTCAGCTTACCGGAAGGATTCACATCTCCATATAATACGTCCAGAATCGCCGGACCAGCCTCCACGCCCGGATGCCATGCCTCCAGAATAGCATCCGCTTTTTCCGCAAGCTCCGGAATCGCCAGAGGACGGCCGTTAAAAAGCACCACAATGACAGGCTTGCCCTGAGCCTTCCCCACTTCCAGCAACTCCTCTATCAGACAGATATCGCTGTCTTTTAATGTAATGGAAGCACGGCTGGCGGCCTCGCCGCTCTCGTCCTTGTTTTCGCCTATCGCCGCGATGAGAACGTCGGATTTCTCGGCAGTCTCCCGTATTTTTTGCTTTCTGTCCGATTTTTCGATACTGTGAGCCACCTGGAAGGATGCATGTCCCAACAGAGTGTCTTCGGGTGTCTGTTCCGATTCCACTTCAGCACATAATTCCGGATCCAGATACTGATAATGAACACCACGCATTTTACACGCATCAACGATGCTCCGACAATCCTCCGGATGCGCCCCGATCGCCCACGCGCCGGTCATCTCTCCCCGATCGCCCGCGAGACGGCCGAAAATCCCAGGTTTTGTATCCGGCGCAAGAGGAAGCACCTTTTTCTCTTCCGATTTCTGAGCCGGCAAATCCGCACAAATCTTTTCCGTTTCAGGAACCAGCTCCGAGATCTGAGAACGCATACTTTCATTTTTCAGAAGCACCATGGATTTCACCGCCGCTTCCCGCGCAAGCTTCCGCGCTTCTTCCGTGAGCATCGCCCCCGCTTCCCGCTCTTCACTGGTACGATACGGCTGGTCAAATAATCCCAGTTCAAATTTCACGCGCAGAATGTTGGCGACCGATTCATCCAGCACAGACTCGTCCAGTTCGCCGTTTTCGATTAGTTCCTGCACATACGCGATATAGGAATTCGACGTCATATCCATGTCCACGCCTGCCCGCAGGCACTGCTTCGCCGCATCGCGCTGATCCGCAGCGATTCCGTGATTCACACACTCCGCGATCGCGTTAGCGTCGCTGATCGTCATACCGTCATAGCCCCAGTCCTTTCTCAGAACATCGCGCAGCAGCCACTCGTTTGCCGAACAGGGTACGCCATTGATATCGTTGAACGCGGGCATGACCGCGCGCGCCCCGGCGTCGATACAGGCCTTATAAGAAGGCAGATATTCGTCCCACAGCTTTTGCAGGGACATATCGACTCGATTGTAATCTCTCCCGGCCTCGCCCGCGCCGTAAGCCGCAAAATGCTTCACACAGGCCGCCATCGCGTCCTCTTTTGTCAGATCATCGCCCTGGAAGCCTCTCACCTTGGCCGCGCCATAGTCACCGTTCAGCAGAACATCCTCTCCCGCGCCCTCGCTGACACGGCCCCAACGGGCGTCCTTCGCCACATCTACCATCGGCGCGAAGGTCATATGTACGCCCGCGGCAGTCGCTTCCTGCGCCGCCAGACGGCCGGTGCGCTCCCAGAGCTCCGGCTCCCACGCGCAGCTCTCCGCCAGCGGAATCGGCGTCACTGTGCGAAAGCCATGGATCACGTCATAGCCATAAATCAGCGGGATTCCCAGTCTTGTCTCCTCCACCGCAATTTTCTGCAGGCGGTTCGCGGTCGCTGCGTCGCCAATTCCGTTAAAGGAACCGATACGTCCCGCCCGGATGTCCTCCTCATGGAAATCCTGCTTCGCTCCGCCCATCAGGCGGTCAAATTCTTCCTTCGAGATTCTGCCGTCAAACATCATATCCAGCAGCTCCTCAAAGCTCACTTCAAACGCGCCGACCAGAGACGGGCCGCACTGCTGCAGCTGACCAACCTTTTCCTCAAGGGTCATTTTCACGAGAAGCGCCTGAATTTTCATCTCAATCGCATTTTTATTCATGATGTTTTTTCCTTTCTTTTTTCCAGTGCGAAATCCTTTTCCTGATTTTTCCACATAAACAGAGTACTCTTCTAAATAGAACAGATTTATGTTCTCCCAAACGGTATTCAATATTCCCATTTTCCCGCCGTCAGCACTTCCATCCTGCCATCTGGCAGCCGCAGCTCTGCTTCCGCTCCGAAAGGCACAGTAAACGTATAGGTCACCTTTCCGCTTTCATCGCAGCTCCAGCTGCTCTCATAAAGGCCCATCGGAGTCTCCAGCTTCCCTTTTACAAAGTGCAGCCGCTGATCCGGATGCGGCTCCAGTATCGCCCGCCGGAAGCCAGGGGCTGCCGGACGAATGCCGCACACATAACCGTACATCCACGCCTCGATACTTCCGTAGCTGTAATGGTTCAGGCTGTTCATACCTTCCGCGCTGATTGTTCCATCCGGTCCCACAGAATCCCAGCGCTCCCAGATCGTCGTCGCGCCCAGATTCACGCTGTATAGCCAGCTCGGAAAGTCTTCATTCAGCAGAAGCATCACCGCCGTGTCATTGTGACCAGTCGCGGTCAGCGCCGGGCAAAGCATTGTCGTCCCGACAAAACCCGTGTTAAGATGGTCGTGGTTCGCTTTCACACGCGCTTCCAGTGCATCCCCTTCCCGTGTCTTTCCATCCAGCTGCGATTTCTCACCGGCCTCTTCTGACGCAGCACCTGCCGCTTTGCCTGCGCAATCCCGCGCATCCGTCAGACCAAAGCAGATCGCAATCGCTGACCCGGTCTGCGTTTTGCATACACAAAAACCATTTTCATCGAAGTATTTCTCCCGGATTGCTTTTCTGATCGCGTCCGCCAGTTCCCGGTACTCCCTGGCCTCTTCATAGCCCAGAATCTTAGCAGACTGCGCCACGATATCCGCACAGCGATAATAGTAGGCGCTGGCGATGTACAATGGATCTGTAGCTCCGAACGGCCCCGGCTGCTCATTATCCAGTGCCAGCCAGTCCGCAAAATGGAAGCCGTCTTTTACCAGATGCGGACCCTCGATGGCCTCCTCCCGTTTTCTCTGGCAGTCTACCCAGGCTTTCATGCCCGGATAGGTCTCCGCCAGCAAGGTTTTACTCCCATAATGCTGATACACATTCCAGGGAATAATGACTCCGGCATCTGCCCACGGACAGGAGCCATGCTCCGCCACCATCCCCTGTTTCAGCCGCGGCACCACATTCGGCACGGAGCCGCCCAAAATGCTCTGCTCCGCGCGCATATCCCAGAGATATTTGCGGTAAAAGGCCGGCATATACATATTGTAGCAGGCCGTCTCTGAGAACACCTGCGCGTCTCCAGTCCAGCCCAGCCGCTCGTCCCGCTGCGGGCAGTCCGTGGGAACATCCAGAAAATTATCCTTCTGGCCCCAGAGCGCATTGGAAAACAGCTGGTTTACCTTCACATTCCCTGTCTCGATCTGTCCAATCTGGTCAAAATCACTGCGCAGGTGCCATGCGGTAAACTGCTCTGCCCGGAGCTGCTCCATCGCGAAGCGATTTTGTTGGCAGCTCCAAGCTGCCGCCGAACGAAGGTGAGGGGGCATTTCTGCCCGGAGCTGAATTTCACTTGTCATGTCAAAAGAAGTCTCTGATTTCATCGGCTGTACACACGCAGGAGCCTCAACATCCACCTTCATATACCGAAACCCATAGAATGTAAAGTGCGGCCTCACCAGTGCCTGTTTCCCATTCGAAATATAAGTAAATTCTGCCTTCGCGGTTCTTAAGTTTTCGCGATAAAAACAGTCATTCTGAAGAATTTCTCCGGCCGAGAGTGTAATCTTCGTTCCCTCCGGGAAAGCGCAGTCTATCTCCACCCAGCCGGTAATCTCCTGACCAAAATCCAGAACTGTCTCTCCTTTCGGCGTATGAATCATCTCTTTTACAGCGAAAGATTCCTTTTTGACAATCGGAAGACCATAGCGGTCCGTCAGTGCGCCGCAGCGCTCCGGCGCGGCCAAGTCGACGGCTCCGTACTCCAGCATCACTGCTGGCCCTGGCAGCGCTTCCGCACCTTCGCCCAGGGAATTTCCTGCCGGATTCTCCGTCAAAGAGGCTGACCAGTATTCCTTCCTTGCATCATAAACCTCTCCATCATAGATATTATTAAAGGTAATCGGAGAAACCCGGCTCTCCCATGTATCATCTGTCCGAACCGCCAGTTTTTCGCCCTGTTCATTTTTCACATACAATTCCGCAATCGCGTACAGCCGGTCGCCGTAGATATCCGTAAAGCCCCCGTCAAAGCCTAAGCGTCCCTTGAACCAGCCTTCTCCAAGCCAGATACAGATCTCATTCTCGCCTGCTTTCAGATAAGGCGCCACATCATAAGTCTGCGCCTGTAAATGGAAATCATAAGAATGATAGCCGGGAGCCAGATATTCCTCTCCCACCTTCTCACCATTGATCCAGCACTCGTACACGCCCAGTCCGCAGATGTAAAGTCGTGCCGCGGCTGATGAAATTTCCAGCGACTCATCCACCAGGAACTTTTTTGCAAGAATGGTTGACACCTGATTTGCGTCCTCCGCCTGCTGCGAAGCATTTTCCGATTTCTCTTCCATTTTCGGGGAAATCCACTGCCCGCTCCATGGCTCGTCCATTTTCCCCGTCTCAAAGCGTCCCGTTGCCGAAGCAGACTCTCCATTGTCAGCCATCACTGTCACTTCCCACAGGTATCCGGTGCGCGGCTTTAAATCCAAAGACACCGGATAATCCATGCTGTCCGCATCCGCATCCTCACCGCTGTCAAAAAGGATTTCCGCCTGCTCCCAAAAAGACTCCTCTGCCATCGAAGCATGATATGAGCAGCTCTCCGCCACGCGGATCCGTGCCCACCGCTGGCTGCTGCCGTCAGCTTCGGTCACAATCCATGAAAAGCTCAGCGGACAAACCGCAAAACCCAGCGGGTTTTCAAGATGATTCACTCTCAGTTTTTCTATTTTCATTTTATATGGCCTCCGTTCCGAGATTTCCTTTGATCATACCGAAAATACCAGTCTCCTGCCACAGAATATTTTCTGAGAAATACGACATTTTTTTCAGAATCAATCACCTTAACTTGATTTTATGAAAATCAATGCTACAATTGCCGAAACAGAAAATCTTAAAACTACCGGGAGGATGAACAGATGGGAATCACAGCAAACACTTACCAGACCGAGCAATGGCGCACAACAGATATCGCCATTACAACAAGTAAGGTTTACGCCTCACCCTTTGAGGATGTGGATGTTACAGGCACTTTTACTGGCCCGGACGGACGAAAGCTGCGCCTCCTGGCTTTCTGGGACGGAGATGGCAAATGGATACTGCGCTTTGCGCCGACTGCGGTGGGCGCCTGGAGCTGCACGGTAAGCAGCACAGACGATGAAAACACTGATTTTACCGGCACGTTTACCGTTGATTGCATACCCTACACCGGAACGCTTGCCATGTACCGGCACGGTTTTTTGCGGGTATCCGAGGATAAGGATTATCTGGAGCACGCGGACGGGACGCCATTTTTCTGGCTGGGGGATACGCATTGGACTTTCGTCACAGAAGAGCGTTTTGACGAATCCAATTGTTCTGCGTATAAAAGTCAGTTCAAGGCATGTGTGGATAAACGGGTACAGCAGAAGTTCACCGTCTACCAGTGTAATTTCCGCGATGGAAAACAGGACGGTTATTTCGGACGAAACCTCAATCTGATGCAGGAAACCCCCGATCATGGCTTTGTCCCGAATATAAAGGAATTTCAGGAGAACGTGGATCCAAAGATGAAATACCTCGCCGACCAGGGACTGCTCATCGCGGTCGGCTATGCCTGGGGCTATGATATGCCGGTCGGCGGCGTGGAGCGCTACAAGAGTATGGCAAAATACACAGCCGCGCGGTACGGCGCCTATCCGGTCGCCTGGACGCTGGCCGGTGAACTGCCTGGCTATATGGGCGATCTGGAGGAAAACACCAGGCTCTGGAATGATGTGGCAAAGGAATGCAGACGCTGGAATGCCTACGGCAATCTGCAGTCCGCGCACCTTGCCTGCGACCGCCCGTTTCCGAAGATTTATGAGAACGAGGACTGGTTCGATTTCGCGATGAGTCAGGCAGGACACGGCGATTTTGATATGGCACAGTCCATGTATGCCGAATTCAAAGAAATGTATGCCGGACACCCGGTACTGGAAAGTGAAGGCAACTACGAGGGCGCAGCTTCCAATGAGTATTCATCCCGGCCGATCACAGCCGCCATGATGCGGCGGCTCGCTTACCTGATCATGCAAAGCGGCGGCTGCGGCTACACCTACGGCAGTCTTGGCGTCTGGGAACTACAGTGGGAAAAAGGAGTCGGCGGTATCGGCTGGGGAGACCTGGCCTGGTGGGATGGACTGAACCTGCCGGGAGCAGATCAGCTGACCATTTTTCGCGATTTCTACGAATCCGTCGGCTGGAACCGCCTGAAACCACTGCCGAAAGAAAAGGCAGAAACAAAGTCCTTCTTTATGGAAGCGACCAACCGTTCGCAGATCTACTTTACCGGAGACGCCGCCATGCGAACCATTGTCGGCTACATGAGCGAAACCTCCATGCGCAGCTTCGTCCTTCGGGGATTGACCGCCGCAGAATACCGGATCTGGGAAATGGATCCGGCCACCGAAGAAAAAATAGAAGCAGAGAATAAGCTTCGCCCGGTGGATGGCGTGCTGGAATACAGCTCCGAAGAGCTTTTTGGCAATAAAAAAGACCGCCTGGTGGTAATTGAAGCGGTCGATCGCGCACACTAAACACAAAGCATTTTGTATTTTTTCTTATCACAGACGCGCCCATGTTCCGACGCGTCTGTTTTCCTATATCCGTTCTTTTTTATCTGCTGCTTCAAACAGTTCATCCGCACTTTTTCATGTCTGCGCCCACCATCGTTACATACAGATGACTTATCCTTCCTTCGCACAAAGCGCCTGTGTCGCCTTCAGCAAAAACGGAAAGATAATACACGCGACAACATAAGCATACACCAGAGTCAGCGGCAAAGATGACACAAAGGCAATCGGGAGCGCCGGGTTAAAGCCCATCTCATAGAACATACACAGAAAGCTCATCAATATAGTCATGATGACCACGATGGCAAGCATCCGCAGGAAATAAAACGCCGGGTGCTTTTCATCTTTCACGAAAAGACTGGCAAAGGCATTGCCGACCTTTACCACCGGTATGTAAGACCCCAGTGTAAAATTGATCGCAAAGCCGGGCACAAGCCCGGTACAGAAGGTTTCAAAAGTAAGAATGCCGTTTGTAAATTTAACAAACAGCGTCAGAGCTGCGGCAAAGGCAAGAGAAAACAATGTGTTAAATACAATTCCGAAATCTGATTTTTTAAACATGACCAATCTCCTTTTTCTTCCGAATTTCCGCATTGGATATCACTGCTGTATGCGGTTGTTTGCCTTTGTTTTTATCACAAAAAAGGAGTATGGTACATGTTATTTTTTCAGGAAAATGCCGCTTTTTTTCGGCATTTTTTCACACACCAGCGGTTTCCAGAAAGGCCTCCCCGTTTCGCACAACCAGCTTTCTGAAACATGGCCGCTCCTGATATTTATCATTCGGATAATGGAGTACAAAAAGCTTTTCGCCCTCTTTGTTCTCAAATACCATCCCGTGTCCGCCGTTCTCCGGGAAAATGGGACGATCAAGCTGCCGCCACGGTCCTTTGATTTTCCCGCTTTCCGATACAGCCAGGCCAACCGCGTAGCCGCACGTTCCCCAACTGGACCAGGTCATGCAAAGTCCCAGTCCGGGTAACTCCATCAGGCAGGGGCCGTCTGTAAAATAAACATCGCCCTCCATCCCGAATTCCGCCTTCGCGAAAGGAACCGGATACGCCCAGGAGGCTTCTCCCGCGGAAAACAGAAGAATAGGTTCTCCCACAGCGCCTGACAGATCCGGTTTCAGCTCCAGCATACACATATCGCCGCTCGGGTTATCCTCGAATGAATGCGAAAAAATCAGGTAAGGCGTGCTGTTTTCCAGATAAAGGGTTCCGTCGATGCTTGTCCAGTCCCGCGGCGTCAGTTCTTCCCCATAAGGAACAAATGGACCGGTCGGATTTTCGCTGCGCAATACATAGATGCCCTTTTTGCGGTCCGCACTACCCAGCGTTGTCACAAAATAAAACGCATCCTGATAAAAATAGCATTCCGGCGCCCAGTAAAAGCGATCCGCAAAAAATCCCTCCGGGCGATGGAAAATTTCGATTGGGCCTTCCCAGTTCTCCATGTCCTCACTCACGTAGCAGTCAAAACCATCTGCAGGACCCCAGCAGGTTTCGCTTCTGGTGCCGTAAAGATAATATTTATTGTCGTGCAATAGCACATAAGGATCGCGGATGTTAATATCAATTGTCTTCATAGTTTCCTCTCCTTATCTCTACCCTGTTTCCATCCTTTTCCAGATTGCTGGCGTCAATCGCATACTCGATCTGCTCCGGTACAGTCACATTTAGCAGGATCTCTTTTTCCTTTCTAGTCACATTCACCCGGATCAGCCCCTTCACCGACTGATAGCTGCATATGAAGGTATTCATGCTATCCGGCAGGTATGGGCGGATGGTGACCTTTGCGAAACCTGGTTTTTCACAGAGAATTCCCGCAATGCCATTGTAATACCATTCAATGATGTGCCCCATCATGTCATGGCAGTGGCTGCGCGGATTTGTCTCCCAATATTCCCCCAGAGTCGTCTCTCCATCCAGAATAAAGGCATAATAGCTCGGATGCTCTCCTTTCAATATCAGCCGGCTGATCAACTCATTCATCCCATATTTCCGGGCAGACTGAATCACGTAGGGCAGCCCCACCTCGCCGCTGATAAACGCACCGTCCCGCTCCAGCACATAGCGCAGAGCGCGTGCGACATCAGCTTCTTTGTCCTCCGGAACCAGTCCCCAGTAGAGTGGGAGCGCCTCAGTTGCCTGAGTCATAAACAGCTCATCCGGATGATCCCAGGCCCGGTAGCACCAGAAGCCCTGTTCCTCATTCCAGACCAGAAGCTTTTCGTTATAATTGTCCCGGATTTCCTGGCCATAGGCGAGAAGCTCCTCGCGGTCTTTCGTCAGATTTCGATGTTTCATTTCGTTCCCTTCTATCGCAAAATAGCTTTGCCGAAGGTCTCCCTCTGCTTCCAGACCTGTTTTCTCCAGCACCTCCGCAAAATAAGCCAGCGTCATCACGTCTGCGTATAAAAAGGTCGTCTCCACATTTTCCTTCACGAGGTCATTGCGTGGATTGCCCCAGTCGCCAAGACCATGATTGATAAAGCCATCCTCCGTGACCCTGGTCTTCAGATGATTCAGATAGCGCATTCCCGCGTCGTAATTGTCTTCTATGATTTTCGGGTCACCGTAAAACTGATAATGCCAGTAAGTGCCCAGAATGCTGGTGCTCCCCCAGGCGATGATGTCATAAAAGCTCCCCATGCCCGGCACCGGAAGCACATTCGGAATATAGCAGGGACACTGCGCGGGCATCAGGCCGTCTCCCGGATAGTAGCGCCCGCCCTGCATATCATGGAACCAGTCGTCAGCCGTGTGCTGCCCGACGCGCATATCCAGCAGAAATTTCTCCCACAGAAGGCGCCCGTCCTTCATGAACAGAATCGATGGTGCCATCAGATGGTTCGGCTCCTGCCATGCAAACCGCTCGATCGTCGGACAGTCGGTGTGAACACCCGCTGTCATGTTTGCTTCCACCGTTTTTTCAATCATATCGTAGATCTTGTTGTACCGTTCGTCGTCGCAGGAAAACGAGCCATCCGTCTTCCATACGCTGGTAAGCGCGTGTGCCACCAGATGACGGATTTCGATTCTGCCCTGTGCCGCACCGGAAATTGTCTCGTTTTGCGCCTCAGCCGCTCCGATAATCGTCTCGCCTTGCGTTTGCGCAACTCCGGAAATCGACTCATCTTGTGCCTGCGCAGCACTGGAAAGTATCTGCGCACCGCCCGGAATCATCTCGACCGCCACATACCTCCCCGCAAAATAGGTGAATTTCATCCGGAACCGTTCCCACTCTCCGTCAGGCCCCGCTCCAAGAATATAAGTCTCGCAGCTGTCCAGATTCATCCAGTTTTTCGCCATCTGATCCACATCACCGTCCGCGGCCAGCTTTTCCGCCGGATAAACATTCACAATATCTCCGGCGTGCCCCCTTACTTCGAATTCCAGAAGTCCGGACAGATTCTGCCCGAAATCGTATATTTTCCGGCCATTTACTTCTCCCAGATAAACTCCCTCATAGCTGTGAATCACCTTCACCGACGGATGCTCCTGAGGAATCATTTCTTTAAAGGAAGCACTTCCGGTCGGTGCCTCCTGCTCCGGCACATAAGACGCCCGCTCCCATCCGGAAGCGTCAAAATCTGTGGTACACCAAACCGAAGCCGTTCCATCGCGAAGCCGTTCTTTTCTATCGGCAGGCCTCTGCGTAAAAACAGTTCCAGCGCCTGGCACGAGCCGCCCATCCATCATCTCAGAGCCATACACATTGCTCATCACGACCGGGTGCTTTCGCACACGCCAGTCCTCATCCGCATGCAGACACATCCGGGTACCATCCTCAAATATAAAATTCAGCTCCACCGCCAGCATCAGCGACTTTCCGTAGGGCTGGTAGGGATTCGGGTTTGGCGGCATAAAAGGCGGGAAGGAAAACGTATAGTGCTCGTCCATCTTGATAAACCAGCCATTCCCAACCTCCGCGCCGATCACGTTCTCCCCGGTATGCAGATAATCCGTCACGTCAAATACCACATATTCGATCAGCTTTTTATAATCTGTCCATCCGGGATCCAGCTCATGGTCTCCGACCTTCTGACCATTTACCCAGAACAGGAACTGTCCCAGCCCGCAGACCTTCGCCTCCGCCTTTTTCACCTTTTTATTCAGCACGAACAGACGGCGTGCATAAAAAGGCGCAGCCGTCTGGTTGGTAATCCATCTGCCAATATCGCTCATATTCCCGCTCCTTTCGTTTTTTTGATTTCTTAGAATATCTATCCGCAGATCTTATGATCCATCACAGTCCTGCAGTTCCACAAAAGATAAAGCGGCAGATTGATCAATTCTTCATCTGCACGATAGTCTCGCAGGGATGTCCGTATGGCCAGCCCTGGCTCATACTTTGCGCAAAAAACCTTCAGGCTTTGCGCATGAACAACCAGACCCGCTTTTGCTTCCACCGGAACGATGTGATTTCGATACTGGAAAATAAAGTCCACTTCCGAGGTTGCGCCTTCGCTCCAGTAATAAATACTCTGCGCAATCTCTGCCGCCTGCAACTCCTGCAATACAAATTGTTCCGTGAGGGAACCCATAAATTCACGGAATACCGCCTGAGAGTCAAGGATGATGTCCGGTTCAATCTCACAGGAAACGCGCAGAAGTCCGACATCCAGATAATAGATTTTAAAAGCTTTCAGATCCTCATAAGCTTTCAGCGGAATCCTCCCTCCGGATACCCGGCTTATCTTTCGAATCAGTCCACTGTCCCTCAGCCAGAGAAGGGCATCCTCGTATTCTCTCGCACGCGCTCCCTCTCTGGCCAGCCCATAGACAAATTTCTTATTCTCCTTTGCCAGCTGAGAAGGAATGGAATCCCAGATATGATGAATCTTCGGCACCATATTTTCCGGCGCATGTTTTGAAAAATCATTCTCATAGGCAAACAAAAGCTTCCTCTGCTCTTCGGAAACCACAGAAAAATCCTTCGTTCGAATCCACGCATTCACTACAGAAGGCATGCCGCCGATGATAAAATATTTTTTCAGGTAATCCAGATATTTTTCAGAAAATAAAGCAGGCATCTGCTCTGTGTAGTGTTCTCTAGTCCAGGAAAGCAGTTCATCCTCACCATTTGCCAGCAGAAATTCCTCAAAGGACAACGGCCCGACAGAAATAAAATCCACTTTGCCAACCGGAAAGGATGTCCCCGCATGGAGTGTGATCCCCAGCAGGGAACCTGCACAGCAAATCGCATACTCGGGTGCTTCCTCCTGAAAATATTTTAAAGCCGTCAGCGCGCGCGGTACTTCCTGCACCTCATCAAAAATCAGCAGGGTATTCTCCGGATCAATTTTCTTTCCATGATACGCGCCAAGCAGTTCCAGAATCCTTGACGGAACAATCGTCCCTTCAAAAATATCCGCCACCCGTCCCGGATTTTCAAAGTTGATATAACATACATCCGTAAAATAGTTTCTTCCAAGCTCCTTCATCAGCCAGGTCTTTCCCACCTGCCTTGCGCCGGTGAGAATGAGCGGTTTGCGAAGTTCACTTTCTTTCCATTTTACAAGCTTTTTAATCACATTCCGATACATATGCCGCCAATGCCTTTCCCGTTTACAGATTCGCTTATTCTTCTATTCCTCCTTATTCTACCCCGGGAACCACATTTTTTCAACCGTAAATCTTTTGAGAATTCACATTTTTCAAACCGTGATGATTCCGAAATTCATATTTTTCGAACCGTAATTCTTCCTGAAATTCACATTTTTTGAATCGAGGTTCTTCCTTTATTGACTCTTCCCATCCATAAAGCGATGGGAAACATAAATAGTAAATCATTTTATTTATTTTCCGGTACAGCCGTCCTCTATCTCATAAACGCCTGCATCCTTCTCACAGATATGGCTCTTGTAAAAGGTTTCGACCGCCCGGATCAGATAGGCCGCATCCTTCACTCCCGCTGTCTCAAATGAGGAGTGCATCGCCAGCTGCGCAAGTCCGATGTCCACGGTATTCACCGATACCTGTGACATGGCAATGTTCCCAAGGGTGCTTCCGCCGTTCATATCCGAACGGTTCGCAAAGAACTGAACCGGCACGCCCGCCTTTTCACAGATCATTTTAAACAGGGCAATGCTCACCGCATCCGAGGTATATTTCTGTCCGGCATGGGATTTGACGACAATCCCTTCATTCATATACACGCAATTACACACATCGGTCTTTTCCGGGTAATTCGGATGAACGGCATGGGCGTTATCGCAGCTTAACATAAAGCTGGAGGCAAGCGCTCTTGACAGGTCTTCCGGCGTTTTTCCCAGCGCGGCGTTGATGCGGGTCAGCACATCACAGAGAAACGTAGAGGCAGCCCCCTGTTTTGTTTGCGACCCCACCTCTTCATTGTCAAAGCAGGCATACACGCTGACGGTCTCGCTGTTTTCTCCCCGTAAAAATCCCCGCAAAGAGGCATACGCGCACTCCAGATCATCCAGCCGCGGACTGGAGATAAATTCGTCATCCGCGCCCCAGATGGAAGGCTCTGCCCGGTTATACAGATATAGATCTGTCCCATATATCTGCTCCGCTTCCACTTCAAGTTCATCTGCCACCAGGTTCTTTAATGCATCCGCATCCATTTTTCTCCCGCTGTAGAGCGGCAGCATATCTTTTTGCTTATTCAGTGACTGTTTTTCATTCACTTCCCGGTTCATGTGGATGGCCAGACTTGGAATCATCAGAAGATCCCGGTCAATATTCAGGAGTCTGGATGCCAGACCGTTCCCTTCTTTTACGATCACTCTTCCGGCCAGAGAAAGCGGTCTGTCAAGCCAGGTGGAGCAAAGCATTCCTCCGTAGCCTTCCGTATCCAGAACCGTGTATTTCCCTTTGACATCCATCTGGGCATTCTCTTTTAATTTAAAGGTCGGCGAATCGCTGTGGGATGCTGTAATATGGAAACTGTAGTTCTCCATCTGCGTCCCTGTTTTAAATGCCAGAATACTGGAGCCATTTCTTGTCACATAATACCTTCCGCCCGGTCTTATGTTCCAGGCAGAGCCTTCTTTCAGTCTCTCATACCCTTCTTTCTCCAATATGCCGCTGATATTCCAAACGGCATGGAAGGGCGTCGGCGAACTTTTTATAAATGAAAGCAATTCCTGCGCAACTTCTCTATACATCGTATTTCCTCCTGCGCTCCAACCGCAGCCGTAACAAATCCGAACTGACTGCTGAATGTATTTTTCTTCGTTTTATTCTCCATCATTGGTCTCCTCAGTTGCAGACAAATTCCTCTATTTTCTCAGACATATAATAAACGAAGCGGCATACATACTTTTGTCCTCGTTTTAAATATAATGAATCAGATATCCAGTGCCGCATGATATCCCCAGTACACGGCATTTGTAATGGTAGAAACCCTTGCGGCGTCTCCGATCACGCGCACAAACGGCGCGGCGGTCCGCAGCTCCTCCACCACATCCGTGCGGGAACGCTGCCCCAGCGCGCAGATTACGCTGCGTCCCGGCACAAGAACCTGCTCCCCATCACTGGTCTCGCAGAGGATTCCATCTTCTCTTACTTCCAGGCCTTTATAGCCGGTGTGTACCGTCACATATTTTTCGATTTCCTTCAAAAGCAGAGGTCGATGGCGCACATTCGCGTCTGGTGCCAGCTCCTGCCGCATTTCGACCAGATGCACCTTTTTACCCAGCTGTCCCAGGTGAATTGCACACTCGCATCCGGCAAGGCCTCCGCCGAAGACGACTACGTTCTCTCCGACCTTCTCCTCTTCTTTATAATAATTGTTGACAATCACAACATTGTCTCCGTTCAGCCCCGGGATTGGCGGAACCAGCGGTGCAGAGCCTGCCGCGATAATCAATGCGTCCGGAGCAAAGCTTTCCGCGTATGCGCGGTCAACCGCCGTACTGGTCCGGATCTCCACGCCGGCATCCTTTGCCAGCTTTGCGTAGGTGCCTGCCAGCTGATACATCTCATATTTAAACGGCAGGGCTCGCTCGCTCTTTAAAATACCGCCGAGCTCGTCCTCTTTTTCGCACAGCACCACCTCATGTCCGCGTCTGGCTGCCGTGTACGCCGCATAAAGCCCGCCCGGGCCGCCGCCCACGACAAGCACTCTTTTTTTGACCGGAGCCGGGTAAATGACATCGCCTTCCTCCTCACGTCCGATCAGCGGATTGACGATACACCGGCGGGTCGACGTGGCCGCGCGCTCCGCCATGCAGGTAAAGCAGCGCAGGCAGTGCACAATCTCTTCGTCCCTGTTGGACATCACCTTTTCCGGCAGGAACGGATCTGCCAGAAGCGCACGCGCCATCTCGACCACATCTGCCTGCCCGGAGGCAATGATTTCCTCCATCTGCGCCGGATCATTCAGGCCGCCGATCGTCGCTACCGGCACCTTTACGTGCTTTTTGATCTCGGCAGCCAGGTATACATTACAGCCGTGCGGCCGGAACATGGAAGGATGGGTGTCGCCAAAGCTTCTCTGGTAGGTCCCCGCAGATACATGGAGAAGATCGATGTATGGCTCAATCATCTGTGCAATACGAATACCTTCCTCCAGATCATAGCCATCCTCCACCATCTCCGAGCCGCTCATCCGGAACTCGATCGGGAAGAACGGTCCAACTGCCGCCCGCACTGCCTGCAGCACTTCAATTGCGAAGCGGCAGCGGTTTTCCAGAGAGCCTCCGTATTCATCTTCCCTGTGGTTAAACATCGGAGACAAAAACTGATTGATCAGCCAGCCGTGCCCGCCGTGAATCATCACCATCTCAAACCCGGCGCGCTTTGCCATGGCCGCCGTCTCCCCATAGGATTTTACTATGTCTTCGATCAGCTCTTTCGTGAGCGCTTCCACCGGAACACCATCCGGCCTGACACAGGCAGACGGTCCCCACTGATGCATGGATTTCTGTTTGGACTTATCCGTCATATAGGTTCCCGCGAACATGCCGGAATGCGACAGCTCCAGCGACGGAATACATCCGTGGCGGCGGATCGCGTCCGCCGTATAGGTCGCGCATGCCAGAGAATTCAGAATCGACGGATCCAGATGATAAGCATGGCTTCCGTCCGTCTGCGGATGTACCATGCACTCCGACACAGTCACCGCACCCGCGCCGCCTTTGGCGCGCAGCTCATAGAACGCACGGGATTTCGGCCCGATGCAGCCGTCGTTCGTGATATCCGTTCCTCCCAGCGGCGCGGAAAACATACGATTTCGAAACGTGACCCTTCCAAGGGTAATCGGTTGACAAAGGTTCGGGTATTTGAGATTCATAACAATTCTCCTCATATATTATATAGCTTACTCCTGCTGTGCTTCAGGCCACAGCCACAATCAATCTGATTGGACTGCCAAATGTGCTTTCCCCATAGTTTGTCTCTGATTCTTACTTTAGCTCAAGCTCCCTGATCTCCAGTCCATCGCTCTTTACTGCTCTGAGCACGAGCTCATACTCTCCGTCCGGCATTGCTATCGGCGCTTCCGTTGAAATAATCTGACTCTGAATATTTTCGCAATCTGTAGTATCCGTCTGCTTTGAACTGCCCGCAATCTCAACGGTTCCGGCCGATTTCCCGTTCATAAGTACCTCGATCACGCCGCTTCCGGCACAGGTCAGGCGGATACCAGTCCAATCCCTGTCACTCTTTACATAGCGGAATGTCATCTCATCGCCGTCGGAAATGTTCGTCAGCTTTTCAAAAAGACCCTGTTTCCCGTCATCAGCTCCCGGTTCCGCAGCAGCATCCGCTTCTGTTTCCTCCAGCCCAATGTACACGCTCCCCTTCAGGCCGCAGGCCTGGTAGCCCATGATGGTCTCCCCCGGACTGAAAGGTTCTCCTACGCCCTGCGAGGTCATCTTCACCTCCGGAATCGTGCCGTCCGGAAGGATGTTAATCTTTTCAATGCAGAGCCGCCGGTGTTCCTGTACGCCGCGGCTGCACCTGTGATAAAATACGTACCACTGCCCGTCCACGCACTCGATGGAACCGTGATTGTTCCAGCTCGCCGGGTCGCAGCCGTCATTGTCAATAATGATTCCCTGATAAGTAAAAGGCCCCATGGGAGATTTTCCTGTGGAATAGCCTAGGGCAGTCGGTTTTCCGCGCTCCATGTCCGCGTAGACATAGTAGTAGGTATCCCCGATTTTCCGCATGGAAGAGCCTTCATGGAAGAAATGCTCTTCTTCAGTCACCAGATCATTGACAATCTGTGTTTCATCGAAGGAAACCATATCCCGGTTCATCCGCACGCCGTGCGAAAACAGCTGTCCCCAGTAAAAATAAGCCTGTCCGTCATCATCAATAAAAATCGCCGGGTCAATCCCGCCGCAGGGCAGCTGTACCGGGTTCGAAAACGGTCCTTCCGGCCGATCCGAGACGGCCACACCCTCACTGTCATCCTGCATACAAAAATAAAGATAATACTTCCCATCGCGGTACGCACAGTCCGGTGCAAAGAGCAGCGCCGGCTTCGGCCCGTCGTCCTGTTTTTCAAATTTTTCCTTATCCTGCGGCATACTCTCCAGCATTTTCCGGATAAAGGGTGTCGGATGGCTCCAGTCAATCCCCGGATATTTCGGCGCGTCCGGGTCGTTGAACCACGGGATTTCCTGTCCTTTTAAGGAAATGTCATGTACCGTCCAGTGCTTCATATCCGGCGTAGAGACCACATGATATTTGTCGCTGCAATAGACATCCTCCCGGTCATCGTAGCTCCCATAGATGTAGAGCTTTCCGTCCGGCATCACGTGTGCCTCACTGTCTGGCACATGATGCTGCAACGGTAAAATCGGATTTCGCTGATTTTTAAATTCCATATTGAGATACCCCCTGTAAATATTAATCTCCTATATTTCCGCTGTTAATCCCCAGCTTGTCCTCTTCCAGCGGCAGCCAGTCCAACACGTTCTTAATCGAGCGGTTCCAGAAATCCCACTCATGAGCGCCTTCTCCCTCTACGTAGGTCACCGGGATATTCAGACTCTCCAGCAGCTTCACAAACTCCCGGTTCGGCTCCAGCAGAGAATCACTCGTTCCGCAGGTGAGGTAAAGCGCCGGAATATCCGCTGCCTCTTTCGCCAGCTGTTTCGCCAGCCAGACAGGATTTTTGTCACTCTGGGCCATCTCATCCAGATTTCCGAATAGTTTTTCAGCAAAGGTTCTGCTCTCGATAAAGAAGGGCACATCGTCTGTGCGCTTTTCAATTCCCTCCGCGGTCATCGCACTGGAAAGTCCCGCGACACAGCCAAAGGTCTCGTGGTATTTCAGCCCGTTGCGCAGCGCGCCGTATCCGCCCATAGACAAACCAGCGATAAAAGTATCTTCGCGCTTCCTCGAGAGCGGAAACATCTTCCGCGTGATCTCCACCAGTTCCTTGCCGATGAATTCTCCATAAAAATTGTGCTCTTCCGCACGGTCTACGTAGAAGCCATTCTCCCCGGACGGCATCACCACCGCCAGATTCTTCTCCTCCGCCCAGCGCTGGATATTTGTCCCGCTCACCCAGTCTGTATAATTGCCAAAGATCCCATGCAGCAGATAAAGTGTCTTGAAGGGTTTCTCTCCCCGCTCGGGCATCCCAGGGAACGTGATCTTGTCCACCGGCAAAATCACCTGAATCGGAACCGTCCGCATCAGAGATTGTGAAAGAAAATTAACCTGTATCAGTGCCATTTGCTTATACCTCCGTCTTGTTTTTTACATTTTAACATTCCAGGGGCTGTCTGTCACCCTGATTTTTCCGATATTTTCCTGCGAATTTTTCAATGTTACTGTTTTACTCATAATCCTCTATCTTCCATTCATCCTTCCAGTCGATCCGTACCTGGTCGCCCTCAAACCGCAGCGGCAGCCATACATAATCGGAGATGGACGAATTGATGAACATTTCCTTTGCATCTTCCGGTGAGAAGACAAAGTCGGAATCCGGGGCAAAAATTTTTTCAAACCGCTGCGCAAATTTCTCATAAGCTTCTTCCGTATCAAACGCTGGTCCTTCTTTTTCACGCAGATTCGGCATCCAGCGGTCAGCCAGCGCGATATACAGATCTTTTTTAAACGGATGCTTAAATACAGAGGTTATCTGCGAATTAAAGGATGTCCTGCTGTTATCGTTTACATGCGGGTTTCCCTGTACGCGCCAAGGGCCATGCCACAACTCAGACACAGCGACCTCAGACGGATTCGGATGATAGCCGCTCGTCCCGGACGTAATCAGATAATGCAGACCGTTCCTCATAAAATGTGCCGGCGCTTCTCTGGATGCAGGAGGCGCAATGTGCGGAAAATGCTCGGTATACATTTCTGTCGCGTCCGTATATTCTGTGTTCAGTTCCGCACAATAAATAGTCACATGCGGACGTTCGCTGAACAGATAGGCTTTTCCATCCTCAGGAGCCACTGCAATGTCAAAATCACCGACTGCCATGCCGCAGGGGTTCACACGGGGATTTACCATCGTGTACGGTCCCAGAATCTGGTCTGCCTCCAGTACGGCAAAGCAGGGCGGTTCGCCCATGATTTTGAGCCAGGCGACATATTTCCCGGTACACTGATTGTATACGATATGAGGACGGTCCATCATTGCGGACGGATGCAGCGGGGAACTCTTGTCCTCGGTATCCGGCGGAATAATCACACCCTCATCCTTCCAGTTGTACAAGTCCTTCGACGAATAGCAACGGACGCCCCAGTGCCAGATATCGAAGCTGCCTGTCGTTTTTTCCTTATTTTCTCCATACCAGTAAAAGGTGTCTTCCACGGTAAGAATGCTTCCCCCATGAGCCTGAATCCGTTTTCCCTCTGTGTCCAGCCACACCTGACCGGGTCTGATTGACTGATACATATTCCCCGTCTCCTTTCATGCATTTGCTTTTTTTCTGTATATCCTGTTTCCTATTTCTGATACAGGACACAGTTTCCTTTGGATTATCAGAAATTATCTCTGTTTTCGGTTTTCATCCCGATATTGCTGCGGCGTCATTCCGGTTTTCTTTTTAAAAATCTTTACAAAATAGGAAGAATAGGAAAATCCCGCCTTTTCGGTTATTTCCACAATCGTCAGGTCGGTTTCGCTCAAAAGCTGTTTTGCGAGCTGTATCCGTTTGGAAATAATGTACTCATTCAGTGGCAGCCCGGTTTCTTTTTTGAAAAGTCTGGTCAGATGATCCGGACTGACATATACCATTTTTGCCAGCTCTTCTCTGGACAGTTCCTCGGTCAGATGTTCCGCTATGTATTTCTGAACCTGCTGCACTGCGGATGTATCTCCTTGTGTAAAAATAAATATTTCCTTCTATGGCATTACACTGCTGCCAGTTGATGGTGTCATTATATACAAAGATCGCAGGCTTATCCATAATTATTCCGTCACTTTCATTATACTTTTCCGCCCATTGCCATACGTGTCTAATCATTCTTCCAATATAATCTTCCTTCTGTTTTACGCGAAAATCCCAGAGCTTGCCTGTCACAGACAATGCGAAGATAAGTATCATCGTGGCATCCAAAAGCATCGAGTTATCGCGTCATATTTTTTTTAAAGAAAAAAAGTGATGCGATAACTTGCGTTTCTCATCGAATAAGAGTATACTGGGAACAACAATCAAACAGGAAGGTCATGAAAATGCTGTTCAAACGTGAAAAATATCTGAAAAAAATTCGTCCCTTTTATGATGCCGAGGATATCATCAAGGTAATTACCGGTATTCGCCGATGTGGAAAGTCCAGCTTAATGCAAACTGTAGCAGAGGAATTGCTGGATCGTGGAGTTCATCCGGATAATATTATTTATCTTGATCTTGACAGTCGAAAATACAGGAAAATCAAAAACGCCGATCAGCTGGAAACATTAATTGAAAGTAAAATCAAAAACGATGCCTGCAACTACCTGTTCATTGATGAAGTGCAAAATGTGACTGGATTCGAAGAAGTGGTCAATGCATTCCGCACGGACGGTGGATTCTCCATTTTCATTACCGGCTCTAATTCTTACCTGCTCAGCGGCGAACTGATTACCAAACTCACCGGTCGCTATCTGGAATTTGAACTGTTTACACTTAGCTATGACGAATACCTGCAGTTCAAGCAGTTTTATCAGAAAACTGTCAATCCAAACCCGGCAGTGGAGTTCAACCGCTATATTCTGGATGGAGGTTTTCCCAGAGCAGTTGCCATCGACGATGACCGGGCAAAGCAAGCTTACGTTACAGGAATCATTCAGGAAATATTTGAGAAAGACATCCGACGGCGGGTAAAAATTAAGGACACCGCGGCATTTGATGCGGTAAGAGATTATCTCATCAACAATTTCGGTGCAACCACCAGCATCAAAAGCCTGACAGAAGCGTTAGTGAAAAACGGTATCAAAATCACCAGAGCCACGGTATCCAAATATGTTCAGGCCCTGATGGATGCTAAAATTCTTTATGAATGCAATCGTTTTGACATGAAGTCCAAAAAATCTCTGGCCGGCGCAAAAAAGTATTACCTGGCCGATCTGAGCCTGTATTTCTCCCGAAACACGGGCAATCGGATCAACTACGGCCCTGTTCTTGAAAACATTGTCTATCTCTATGCCCGCAGTCTGGATTACGCCATCAGCGTAGGACGAATCGGTAAGCTGGAATGCGACTTCATTTTCCGGAGTCCTGCCGGAGACTATTCCTATATGCAGGTGGCCTACACAATATTGCTCAGCCGGGAAACAGAGGAGCGAGAATACCGCCCTCTTGAAGAAATCCGGGACAATTATACCAAATATGTGGGAACGACAGATTATGTGCTACAAAAACGGAATGGCATTCGGCACATTAATCTGATTGACCACATGGCAACATGCCAGGTATTTTAAGAGCTATCTTTCAGCGGAAAGTACTCTCACTACTGGCTGTACTCTTCCATAATACGTTGTGTATAAAAAGGCTTCCGACCCACAAACGTGAATCGAAAGCCTTCTTTCATTCTTTTATCCGATGATTTTGTTTTATCTCTCTGCCAGCACACGGGTCATTTCAAACCCCTGAAAGGAGTTCACTCCCATATTCATTGAGTACAGCGCCATCGCGATTTCTACCTGATTCTGCTTGAAATATTCTACAAATTTTCTCATAATTAATACCACTCTTTCAAATATAACGATTGTTTCTTTTGCTTCGTTACGTTGCTGATGATACTATGTTTTTGTCCCATGCAACAGGTCAGATATTGATTTGTTTTAAGTCGATATTGACATTTTCCCTATCTGACACTATAATATCCGCACCGAATTCCTCGGATAACATACGACTCTGCTTTTTCAATTTTTCTTTCTACGGCCCCAGCCGGGCGAAAGTTTAAATCGTAATAGAAGCAGAATAAACCTTCTCACCAGAAAGGAGACAGCAAAATTGCCTGCACCTTATTATGAATCCTTCCGGGAACCCCTGACATCCGGTTTCCGCATCACCTATGTGACAGCGCCGGGCGGTTACCATCCGCCCCACTGGCACGAAGAACTGGAGATTCTCTTTCATCTGAATGGAGAAAGTGACATTACGATAGACGGGAAAAAATATCAGCTCCACCCCAAGCACATGATTGTGGTGGACGCGCGCCAGGTACACAGTACCTTTTCCCATGATCCGACTTCGATGTTTGTCTGTATTCACATTTCCAAATCCTATATGGAAAAATATGTTCCGGGGCTGGATCTGTATCAGTTCCGCTGCACTCCGGAGGACGTCAGAGATGACAATTTTCAGGACTATCTGGATACCTGTATGCTTCTGCAGGATCTGACAAAGGCCTATATCCGGAATCCGGTGACGCTTGCCATGGAAACGGAAGGGTATGTACTGCAGATTTTCGCGCGGCTGATCCAGCACTTTTCCCATCCGCAGAGTACGCTGCCGGAAAACGCCAGTCTGCTGAACGCGGAACGGATTCGTACAGCCATCAGCTATGTGATCGCGCATTATAAAGAGCCGGTCAGCTTACAGGAAGCAGCCGACCAGCTCGGTTTCAGCAAAGAATATTTCTGCCGTTTTTTCAAAAAGGCAATGGGGATGTCCTTTTTACAGTATGTAAATGAAGTCCGTGCCGCCCATATCTATCAGGATCTGGAAAATACGAATCTGCCGGTTGCGGAGATCATGGAGCAAAATGGTTTCACCAACCAGAAGCTGTTTAACCGCACCTTTAAAAGGATATACGGATGTACGCCATCCGCCGTAAAGCGAAAAGCAGCCGCAGCAGCTGACCTCTCCTGAGAAACGGTATTGCCGGTTGCCATACGTGCAGGCTGTTTGAGGATACTTATTTTGCGCTGCAGATCGCCCGCTTCGCGTCTTCTGCACTTGTGAACGGTCCTGGCAGCACCTCGGCGCCCCTGTGCTCTCCCAGATAGTCAGAGTCAAAGGTGATCGGCGTTCCATCCGGATTTTCGTATTTCTGCTCCGGCTCAAACGCGTTGCCGAGTACATCGGTGTGAACCATTCTTCCCGTAAAGCCGTCCAGCATTTCATAAAGATTGGTATCCAGGTAAAGTTCCCCGTCCTTCTCCACGAGCTCCACACGGATATCATCGCGGTCATTCGCGATGATCAGACCGTCTTTCTCATGACGGCTGGCCTTTGCCCCGCCAAGATACACATTCCCCTCTGACCACACCGGCAGATGCCCAAAATGAGCCGGTTCGCATTTTGCCATATCCGCGGGTCTGGTAAAGTCAAACTGCGCAATCCATTCCTCATATGTCGGATATTCCTCAAACATCCAGGTGCCGGCCGCGCGGTTTTCGCTGTCAAATCCATCATCCGAATCATGCCGGGTAATCACATCCTCCGCCGGCCATTTCTGCACAAAAATATTGTTGTAGAAACGATCGTCGCCGTGAAGAATCGTCATGAAGCCCATGACTTCTGTGCGGTGCGGAATGTGATACGGCGTGTAGCGCCAGCCTGTGCCACCTCCCACACAGGTCAGTGCCCCGCAGATCAGATTGTGCACCAGGGCAACCCCCTGGGTCGCGAAGCGCAGGGATGCGTCGGAAAGCAGGATATTGTTATCAATCAAAGTCGGCCCATGCCCTACCTCGACAAAAATATCCTGGGACATCATGCCGCCTTTCAGGCTCTTCGCAAACGGCGGGCGCTGGTTGTCATGCAGCAGGTTCTGTGTCAGACGGGTTCCCTGTGCCTCCCAGTCACACCAGATTCCCATCGTGCAGTGATGGATGTGGTTGCGGCGCATAATGACGTCAATCGCAGCGTGCATCTTGATGCCGGCGATCTCCGCCCCGCCCTGTTCCATCATGTTATTAATATGGTGAATGTGGTTGTCCTCAATAATACTGAATACGCCGCCCATACGGCCAATAATACCGCCCTGCTCACAGTGGTGGATATTATTGCGGCGGATGATATGGCTGCCGACCTTTTCCTTCAGCCAGCCATGGTACTGTCCGCGGCAGACCGCGTCCCGCTCCATCTGGGTCGGGCTTTTCACCTGCTTATAAGTAAAATAATGATCATTTTCCGGATCCAGATATTTGCCCAGGGAGATGCCCGCGCACTTGCTGTCGGAAATCTCGCAGCCCTCTATAATCCAACCCTTGCTCCAGTGCGGTCCGATCATGCCGTCCTGATACGCAGCAGGCGGCGCCCAGGTGGTAGCGGCTTTATTGATCCGAAAACCACTGACTGTGATGTAGTCAACCCCGGTTTTTGACGGCATAAAACACTCCCGGCGAACATTGATCTCTATCGTTTCTTCGTTCGGGTTTTTTCCCTGAAAGTTCGCGTAAAGAACGGTCTCATCCGTTCCCCCGTCCTGCTCGGTGTACCACTTATAAATCGATTCCTCCGGCACCCAGCTGCATTCATAGACCTCGCCCTTTACACACTCCTCAAGGGATGTCGCTTCATATATGGCCTTACCGTTTAAATAAACACAGCCCGTATGCTTGTTGGCCTTCGCAAAATACCAGTCGCCGTAAACATGGGTCGTATACGGGTTATACGCACCAAACACACTGTTTTTTACACGCGCCGTCCAAACCGTTCCTTCATATGCTTCCCAGCCGGTCAGCAGTTCCGCACCGGTAATCACCGCGCCCAGCGGCTCGGCGTTGCGGTATGTAATACGCGCGTCTTCTGTTCCTGCATGAACCGGATCCACATACTCCCGGTACACGCCGGGCGCTACTACAACCTCATCTCCGGGCTGTGCGATCTTCGCAGCTTCATTGATGCGCTTAAAGGGCATCTGCTTCGTTCCATTGCCATCATGGCCTGCTTTTGCGTTTACGTAGATAATCATAATTTTCCTCCATATTTTCTACTGATATAATATTTTACAGAACAGATCTTCGTCAGGAATATCCGCAACCACCGGACTGTCAAAAATCTCGCATGGATCAATATCAATGCAGCGATACGCATCCCTGTTTCCGCCGATATCCCAGGCGACGGTACCATTCAGCACTGTCAGCTTTTGTCTGAAAATACGCTCATCCTCCAGCACTTTAAAAACTCCGCCGCTTTTGATCAATGGCTTCACATCATACTCTCTGACACTGCCGTCATTCATGTATGCATAAACAATGAAATTTTTTCCTGCCACGGCCTGATACACTTCCGGCGAAAAAAATCTAAAATCCAGTCTGCTGTTTTCCATAGAATCACCGCCTCTCTACATCAAAGGATTAATCCGGTTTAAAGGTTTCTTATCTTTCGCAAGTTCCCAGTTCTGCATCAGTTCATCCTTATGTATTTCCGCCCAGGCAAGTACAAATTTCAGCTGCCTTTTCGGCAGATATCCTTCACTGATAATGCCCTCCTCAATTAGCACAATGGCACGATTGTTCCCGTATTCCGCATGAAAATGCGGCGGATTATGATCACTCCAATACATGATTATTCTTATTCCGTAAAACAAACTTATTTCCGGCATTTACATTCCTCTCTTTCTATCAGTCATTCCTGCCGGGATATCCCGTTTATCCGGTGAATGCCCATCCGCATTGCCGCCCAGATAGCGGCTGGCCTGCGTTGAAAACAGCACTAAATAAAGTAAGACACAATCGCCATCAGAAACGGCATCACAAGTTCACACACGGTCAGAAAATACCCCGCCAGATCTCCATTGATTCCGCCGAAATATTTCATCGCCCGATGATAATACCATGCGAAAGTCCCCGCTGCTCCCAGCAGCGCCGCCGCCGCATAGACCGGCTGCAGCAAAAACATAACCAGTCCCACGATCAGAATATAGCACACGCAAGTGACCTGTATCACCCTTGTCTGCGCGTTTTTTGAAAAACCGGCGACTGTACCCTTTGTCGAAGCTTTCGGAAATGTGACGACCGAAAACGCGCTCAGCGAGCGGGATACCACAAAGCAACCGACATACACACAGACCAAATCCCCCCGCACAGAATCCAGCACTCCATAGAGCAGGAAAAAATATACAATCCCGCAGATAATGGCAAACGCCCCCGCGTGAGAATCCTTCAGAATTTCCAGTCGTTTTTCCATCGGTCGCCAGGAGCTCATGGCATCAGACGTATCCAAAAATCCATCCAGATGAATGCCGCCAGTCACCGCGACCGGGATTGCCATCAGAACCACATTCCGGAGTGCGTCACGGACTCCCAGATACAAAGCGAGCCTGTCCCACCCGAAGCAGAACAACCCAATGATCCCTCCAACCCACGGAAAGAAACACATGACATATTTCATATTTTCTTCCGACCAGTCGCACTGCGCGGCCGGAAGCTTCGAATACATGGAAAACGCAATATTCAGGCTGTTCCAGCATCTTTTTAGAATTCGCATGCCATCTGACCCTCCTCACTTAGCCTGTTTTCACCGTCACTGGGATCCCATACACCACTTCAGTAACCGTATCCGCCTGCGCAGCCATGGCCTGATTCACCGCACCCAGATAAGAAAGATACCGCATCGTTTCCGCATCATATGACACGCCGTCTGAAAAAACCTCGTTTGTCACCACAATCAGATGGCGCGCCTGCCGCCGCAGCGATTCAATGCCGCGCAGGATCGCTTCGACCGTGCCATCTCCTGCTCCATTTGGCTCAAACACCTCATTTGCCACCAGATTTGACATACATTCCAGCAATACAACATATTCAGTTTCCGGCCTCCTTTCGCCCGAAACTGTGCCTGTAGCCGTCGCATCTTTCCTGCTCGTATCATGCAATGCTGTATCAAGCCATAAATACTCCAGCCCGGTGTAGCACTCAATCGTTTCAAAATGCTTTTCCCTGCGAAGCCGCCTGTGGCGTTCCACTCTTCGCTTTCCATCTTCTCCATAGGGGATCATGGTAGCAATATAAACGCATCTTAACGAAGTCACACAGTGAGCATTTGCCTTTTTCTCCGCTCCTCTGTTTGAGTCAGGGCATCCCTTTCCCTCACCATACCTATCGGCTAAAAGTCTGGATACACAATCTTCCGCATATGCGGATTTTCCGCTGCCGCTGCCGCCAGTCACTAAATGGAAAGTTGAATCCTTATTCTGTCCTTTCATCTACTGTAAAACCTCGATCTTGCATCTGTGTTTCTTTGAACCCTTCTGGCAGCTGATTCCCACAGCCAGAATCCTGCCTGTAGTCAAAGGCTTCTCTCCCATCCTGCCCTGAAACCGCAGCGCATAATTCTTATCCCGGATCTGCTTAATCGCAGCTTCCGGAGTTCTGTCTACTTTTAATTCCAGGATCAGCCCGTCATCTTTTCCGTTTCTGGGATAAAAAATATAATCAACATATCCCTTTCCCGCCTGATCCTCCTGCTCAATCCGATACTGCCCCCTTGCAGCCAGATAAGCAAGCTTTACTGTAGAAGATAGTTCTGACTCATCCAGATAAATCTTGTGGGGCGATTCGGAATCGTGAATATAACCAAGTGCCTCTGCCACCGCGTCAGCATCCAGTGCCAATGTTCTCCCCAGGATTCGTCTCGATTCTCTCTCGAAATCACGCAGGTAATCATAGGATGCCTCTTTGACGATAGTGTTTTTGAATTCCTCCATCAGTTCTCTGTTCGGAATACTCACACAGCCATTTTCATAATTCAGAAAACCATAAACAAGCATGGCGGAAAATATTTCATTTTTTGTCTGCAATTCCATAGAAGAAGCCGCATACTCCTCGACATTTGCCGGAACTGCTTCTCCCTCTACCATTAGAGCCACATCTGTTTTTACCCCGGCAATATCATTTACAATGTATTTTTTCACCTCAGAATAAGGTCCCGAGCCGGTCCAGTAGCTTGCGATCCGATTGTTCGTAAGGGCGTAAACAACTGATCTGGGATTATATAGCTTCACACCATTCAATGTATGATAGCCATCATACCATTCCCTCAGATTTTCTCTTGTAAGGAGCGGTTCTTTCTCTCTATCCAGATACTTTTTATACAGAGCGTCCACTTCCTGGTCCGTAAAGCCAAAATACTCGCTGAATTTCGACTGAGTAGCTATCGTATATTCCAGAAAATTATTAATGGTAGAACCGCTTGAATACTTCGCAATCGGTAATATACCCGTCATATAGGTCATAGCCACGTATGCCTGATTCTTTATCAGTCCCGCAAGGAAATCAATAAACTCCTTTTGCTCGTTCTTTTTCAGAAAGTCCTTATGAAAAATACAGTCCCACTCATCAATCACAAATACAAACTTTTCGCCATTATATTCATTAAAAACCTCAGACAGAGCCTCCCAGACCGCTCCTTCCGGGTCAATATCCGCGTCAGGATATGCTTTCATCAAATCCTTAATCAGGCGTTTTTCAATTCTTTCAATATATTGTGCATAAGATTTACAGTTCCGCGGCATTTTACTGAAATCCATAAAGATGACCTGATACTGATTCCGGTAATCGCGATATTCAGGAATACCTGCTATCTGAAGATGATCGAATATATCTGATGAATCGGTCGCTTTCGAAAAAAAAGAAGCAATCATCTGAGCCATCATGGTCTTGCCAAATCTTCGTGGTCTGGTAATGCAGATATCCCTGTCAGCCTGATTAAAAAATGGAAACAAATCTTTTATAAGCAGACTCTTATCAACAAAATATTCGGATTGAGAAGCAATTCTGTAGTTTTCAACCGGTTCCAGGCTATTCAGAAAATATCCCATTATACCATCCCCCTGCTTTATTCAAAAAGTAACTATTCAGGACAGCAGGCCGCAGGTCTACGCTTCGCTTCGGTCGTCGCTAAGCGGACGTCCACTGGACGTCCAGCGACGCCTGCGCTGCAGGCTATATGCCGCTAACGCGTCATATGTCTGTGGCTTGATGGGCGTCTACGTTTCACTTCGGTCGGCGCTAAACGGACATCCACTGGATGTCCAGCGCCCGCCCATCCCGAAATGAAAATACAGCCTTTAGCAGGTAAACCTGCACATCTCCGCTTCGCTCCGGTCGGTGCTAAACGAGCGCCACTGGCGCTCAGCACCTGTCTTTTCATTTCGATGCTGTTCTGAACTGTTACCTAAAAATACTTTCTCACCAGCTCCAGCACTTCCGCCAGCTCTTCCCTCGTATGCGCCGCTGAGAGGAACATGGCCTCAAACTGTGCGGGTGCAAGATAAACGCCGTTTGCCAGCATATAACGGAAATAGTCTGCGTATTTTCCGGTATCGGATGTTTTCGCAGACTCGTAGTCATGCACCGGTTCTGAAGTAAAGAAGATACTGCCGAGCGACCCGCAGGAATTCACCTGCACCGGAGCGTTCGTCTCTTTTGCGATCTGTTTTAAAGAGCCAAAGAACCACTGTCCTTTTTTATTCAGTTCTTCATAAATCTCCGGCTGTTCCTTCAAAATCGTAAGCTGCGCCAGACCAGCCGCCATAGCCACCGGATTGCCGCTTAAGGTTCCCGCCTGATAGACCGGACCGACCGGAGCTACCCGCTCCATAATCTCGCGCTTCCCGCCGTAAGCGCCGACCGGCATCCCCGCGCCAATGATTTTTCCATACGTCACCAGATCCGCATCCACGCCAAAATATCCCTGTGCGCCGGTAAAGCCAAGCCGAAAGCCAGTGATCACTTCATCAAAAATCAGCACCGCACCGTATTTTGTGCAGAGGCTGCGCAGCCCTTCCAGAAAGCCAGGCGTCTGGTTATCCTGCTCTTTGACAGTAACCGGCGGTACAACACCCATGTTCGCTCCGACCGGTTCTACGATCACTGCCGCAATTTCGTCCGGAAACTCTTCAAACAGCCGTTCCACGCTCGACAAATCATTGTAAATAGCAGACAGCGTATCCTTCGTACATCCCTGCGGAACGCCCGCACTGTCCGGTATCCCGGCAGTCATCACCCCGGAACCCGCCTGCACCAGTAAAGCGTCGGAATGCCCGTGATAGCATCCCATAAATTTCACAATCTTGTCCCGTCCGGTATAGCCGCGCGCCGCGCGGATCGCGCTCATCACTGCTTCCGTACCGGAATTCACCATACGCACCATATCCACATTGGGGATCGAACCGCAGATCAGCTCCGCCATCTCCACTTCCCGCTTCGTCGCCGCGCCAAAGCTTAACCCATCCGCGCAGGCAGCGACCACCGCTTCCCGCACTCTCGGATCGTCATGCCCCAGAATCATCGGTCCCCAGGAGCCAACGAAGTCCAGATAGCGGTTTCCATCCTCATCTGTCATATACGCACCGTGCGCGGAGGCAATCATCCGCGGCGTCTGTCCCACAGAACCAAACGCGCGCACCGGACTGTTCACGCCGCCCGGAATCACCTTGCAGGCACGTTCAAATAATTCTTCTGATTTTGTCATATATTATCCCCTGTATTCTAATCTTATTATCCATAACTGACAGGGCGAGCCCTGCCCCTGAAATCAGCGATTATATATTTTTCGCCAACCTGAAATCAACCGATTTTGCCTTCACGCATGTATCGCGCGATCTCCTCTGCGAAGTAGGTCAGATAGATATCACATCCCGCACGGAATGCAGAAACCGCCGTTTCGCAGATAATCTTTTCCTCATCGATATAACCAAGCTGTGCACCTGCCTTGATCATCGCATACTCGCCGCTTACACTGTAGGACGCGATCGGAACATCCGTCACTTCTTTTATTTTCGCAACCATGTCCAGGTAAGACATCGCTGGTTTTACCATAATGATATCTGCGCCCTCTTCCACGTCCAGCAGCGCTTCCTTGATTCCCTCCCGGCTGTTATGATAATCCATCTGGTAGCTCCTGCGGTCGCCAAACGCCGGTGCGCTCCCGGCCGCATCGCGAAATGGACCATAAAAAGCGGAAGCGTATTTCACCGCGTACGACATGATCGGCACATTCAGGTAGCCTTCCTCATCCAGCGCCGTGCGGATCGCCGCCACCCGGCCATCCATCATATCCGAAGGCGCCACCATGTCCGCCCCAGCCCTCGCGTGAGAGACTGCTGTTTTCGCAAGCAGCTCCAGCGTCCGATCGTTGTCCACATATCCCTGCGGAAACACAGGAGCAGCCGAATCCCCCGCTGACGTCTGCGTGCATCCGCAGAGCACTCCGCAATGTCCATGTGAAGTATACTCACACATACATACATCCGTAATCAGATACATCCCCGGAAAATCGCGCTTCGCCTGCCGCAGAGCTTTCTGTACGATCCCGTCTTCCGCGTAGGCGCCGCTGCCTACTTCATCCTTCCGATCCGGAATGCCAAAAAACATCACACTCGAAACTCCGGCGTCAAGCAGCGACTGCAGCTTCTCCCCCATGCGGTCTACACTGTATCGATACTGTCCCGGCATGGTGGGAATCTCTTCGCGGATTCCAGTGCCTTCCTTTACAAAAACCGGATAAATCAGAGACGACGCATCAACGCGTGTCTCTCTCACCATCTTACGCAGCATCTCATTGCCGCGCAGCCGCCTTGGGCGGATTGTCATATCCATCTTTTATTCCTCGTTTCTTCCAGAATTCAAAAAAATGTAAAAACTTAAACTGATTCTTTCTCTGAAAAATATCAGCCCTTCAGTCCGCGCGACTGGCGATCCATATCCTCCACTACAATATCATAGATCTCTCCTAACGACGCGCAATATTCCAGGACCTTCCACGGTTCATTTGTATGGAAATGGATCTTAATCAGCTCCTCATCACCGACCGCCAGAAGACAGTCGCCTTTAAAGTTTTCTGTGAAATAATCACTGATCACATCCTCATCCAGATTCTCTCCCTCAATTAATAATTGCGTATCATACTTAAATTCCAGCATAATAAATCACTCCTTCATCATTTTATTTGTCAAAAAGCTACCTTAAACACATATAGAAAATCATCCTGCAAAGAACGTGCAAAAATCCATGCTTTCACCGGTTATCTGCTGTCCCATGTATTGCTCTATAAAGTCAAAATATCCATCTGAGCCATTCTTTTCAAGCATCAGATCAACAGAATCCTTAATCCTTAAAAGGCAAATAACAGGCTTCCTGTAATACTCGTGAAGCTGATCTCTGTCAGACAGGTCAAGACTATCTGACATTTCCGGAACTGCTTCCCGCATAATAGCCTGATAAGTCTCCAGATTCGTAAATGGATCAAACGCCATTAGCAGGGCCTTTTCCAAACGCTCATTCTCCTCATTTCTGAATGAAGATGTATCGAAAGATTCTCCTGTGTACCTTTCCTTAATATCAAACAGGACTAAAGCGATCGCTTCGTCCATCCGCCGACTGTTTGAAGATGGATATTTGCGATGAATCTTCAATGCATTTCCTTCCATGGGGAAAAGAATCATGGCGTAATCGCCTTCCCCTCCATGCGGCACCATGCCAAACTCCTGCTTCATCTGAGAGTAAATCTTATTAAATTGATAACGATTCACCATAATTACACAATCCCCTCTATTAATATCTTATCTCCCAGGACAAATTCTTTGATTCCACGCGTTTTCTTCCTGTTAAAATTAAAACTAAGCATATACCCTCGTTTCATATGGAAATAATCCAGATAGCCGGATAACTGTTTTTCACCTCTCTCGTTATACGAATTTCCGCGCCAGAGCTTCAGTTCAAGGATATTCTGCTCTCCCTGATAATAAATTACCAGATCCATCCGCTCACTGTTTCTGGTCTGTGGCTCTATGCTATAATTTCCGACTCCGTTAATAATCGGTTTTAGGAAAAGAAGAAAATACTTCCGTCCTACCTTTTCAAGAAACGCTTCGTCTTCTTCCCCATAGAGTTCACTAAAAGTCTCAATAAACTTTTCCAGAATACGGCGAACATCCAGATGGCCGCCAATAATAAACTGGTTCCTCTCCTGTGCGCCAGCCTCATAAAGCTTATTTCCGATAAATTCTTCGGATATAAAATTATTATAGAGCACCGTTTCAAAAATCCGATTTGCTATTACAGCAGTTTCATTTTCATTGCGGATAAAACCGAACATTGCAGCATCTTTTATATAAGAAGCAGTCGCAACATACGGGATAGGATTTCCATTAAAGAGCAACTCTTTTAATAGAGATTTTAATTCCGGATAGACAGTTAGCTTACCAAGTAAAGATTCATATAGAGGATTGTCTTCCTTTACAATCCGTTTGAAAGCTTCGCTGAGACCCTCTAGGGTCCATACATCTGATTTTTGAGAAAATCCCACGCTACCTGGTATTTCTTCATCCATAATTTTACATAAATCAGAAACAAGATAAGGGTATCCGTGAGTATAGTCAAAAATTTTTTCAGCTATATTGTGAATATCCATACCAGTATGGTAATCCATTTCATAATCTCTCAGCATTCCGGCAATGTCTTCCGGCAAAAATTTCATACCTACTTGAAACTTAGCCGCTATATTCCAGGGACTGTTTGAACGATGTTCTTCCTCTGGACGAAGCTTTCTTTTCATACTCCTTACGTCATGAACCCCCGCAAGAATTACCGACTGAAAGGTCGGTGTCAGCCGTCTGTCCAGATAATCTGCCCGCAACTGAGCCAGAAAGCTTAAAAACACCTGATTATCCATCGAAGCATCCACCTCGTCAATCATCAGAACAATCGGTTTGCTCGCCCCTGCACAGATATCAGACAGGTAATCAAATAGTTCCAGCAATTCCAGGTTTTCCCGCTCACTCTTCAAAGCATTTCTGAGCGGCGAAAGAAGTTCGTCATTCATATCATCATCCAGACTGATTTTTCTCAGAAAGCGTTTGGCAAAAGCAATGGAGAACTGATTCTCATTTACAAATTTATCTGCTCCCAGTTTCTGAAAATCAAGACTGACAACAATATAGTCTTGTTTTAAAAAAACAGCAAGTGCCTGGAGTGTAGTTGTTTTTCCATACTGACGTCCCCTGTTTATCGTGAAATAGTCTCCGGCATCTATCATCTTTTTAATTGCCATCAGTCTGGAAGTCAGATCCACCATATAATGTTCGTCCGGTCTGCATACTCCATTCACATTAAAAATCTTCGCCATATACCCCCTCCTCTCCTGTCATTTTCTATAACTTTATTGTATCGGCATGCCAAAGTGAAGTCAAGAAGAATCGCGGGTAAAGCTCCGTGCAATATAACATAATTGCCGCGTAGTTACAGGTCACACCATGACCAAATTTACATTATT
>JAJPXX010000191.1 GCA_021205225.1 Lachnospiraceae bacterium | reverse complement strand
ACATTATATACATTGTCAATCTGTTCACCCATGTTTGTATGTTACAGTGTTGCAGAAAGTGTATTTTCAACCATTGCTTATGCAATGCATGCTATTATTTTGAAAGAATTACTGGTCAATTATCACTTACTCAGTTATACTTATCAGATCATAAATTACAAATTTGCCTGCTTTGTTCTTTTTTCAAACAGCATGGGACGTTTTTGAAGTCTCATCCGTCTAATATATGAAAGGGGGAAGAAGAGCATGGAAGAATTAGCTGAACTGGCAGAAAGGGCCGCCGGGCACGATGCTATTGCATTTACAGTACTGATGCAGTCGCAGATGCAGAATATGTATAAGACGGCACGCGCGATTCTGTCGAATGAGTCAGACATCGCCGATGCGATTTCCGAGACGATTCTCACCTGCTGGGAAAAACTGGAGCAGCTGAAGGATCCGGCCTGGTTTCGGACATGGATGACGCGGATTCTGGTCAACAAATGCAATGATCTCATCCGACAGGGGAAGCATCTAAGTATGCCGGGGGATGTGCCGGAGATATCCGCAGCAGATTCCGGCTTCACAAATGTCGAGTGGAATGAAGCGCTGCATATGCTGGATGAAAAATACCGGCTGGTGCTGATGCTGTATTATGTGGAGGGCTATAAGACCAGTGAAATCAGTGCGATTCTGGAAATAACCGAAAGTACCGTTCGCACACAGCTGGCAAGAGGACGTGAAAAGCTGGCACAGGCTGTTACAGGGAAAAAATAAGGAGACGGAGGCGCTTATGAAAGAAATAAAAAACCATCATTGGCAGGTTGATGAAAACCAAAAAGATGCAAAGCAAAGCTCCCGAAAGGAATGGGAGCCCGGAGAAGTCATCGAAGTACTGCGGGAAGACATTGCGATTCCGGAAGCCGTAAAACAAAAAGCGAACGAGGCTTTTTCCAAAATACAGCAGGAAGCAGAAGCAAATGAAGCTTTTTCCAAAATACAACAGGAAGCAGAGGAGAACGAAGTTTTTCCCAAAATGAGACAGGGAACCATTACAGATGCGCATTCCGAGATCCCAGAGGAAGAAACTATGTATGAGACCGAAGCCATTGCTATCAATGGCGCTGGCGAACAGAGTCAAAAAGGCAGCAGACGCTCTGGTGCAGGAAAAAGAAGCACCCGCAGACACGCACTGACCATCGGAATCGCGGCAGCGTGCGCGGTGATGATCTGCGGCGTCGGCGCGGTGGCAGCATACCGGCAGTGGAGCCGCTCTGTAGAGAAGGGAATGCAGGCGGATGAAAACCAGCTTGCCGACCTGGAAGCGGAGCAAATGTTGTCCGTATCCGGAGCATCTGTAACAAACCAGGGCGTGACGATTACCTCAGAAGAATCCATCGTAGACAATCATTATGCCTATCTCGTATTCAAAGTGGAAGGCTACACACTGGAAGATGGCGCACAGCCGGAATTTACAAATGTGGAGGTGAGCGCGACCGACGGAGAGGATCTGTATCTGGACGGAAGCGGAGCTACCGCCTGCAACTTCTATAACGGTCTGATTGTCGGCGAAAACGGAAGAGCGGTAAACGCGGATGGAAGTGAGATCAAAACAGATGCGGATGGAAACTTTCTGCTGCAATATGTACAGGACGACGGAAGCCTGGAATATTGTATTACCCTTTATTCCACAGAAGAAGGCGCATTTATCGGAAGAGAGCTGCACATTGAATTCCAGGGGCTGGGGGCGTATATTGAAGATTCCGAAGAGGAAATCAGAACAGACATAGGCGGTACGTGGAGCTTTGATCTGACTCTGGCCGGTTCCGCCAGCACGACCACCTTCGATCTGGACGCGGAGCTTGAAGACAGCGGTGCGACTGTCATTCAGGCGGTTCTTTCACCGCTTTCCGCAACCATATACTATGAATTTCCTTATTCCACATACACCGTAGAAACGATCGAGCCGGACGGAACGACACGAACCACCTCTCTGTTCGACGAGGCGCCGACATTTCTCGGCTTCCGTATGAAAGACGGCACAGATATCCGTTATCTGACCGGCGGCGGATCCAGCGGCTATGAAAACGGCGGGAACGATGCCGAGGATGGTGAAATGATCATTTACCATGTAATACAGGGCTACGGGCGGGTCATTGATGTGGATGAGATCGAGAGCCTGCTGTTCCTGAAATCCTATCCGGAAGAATCAGAAAATGGGGAAGCAGCGCTCACGGATGAGAATCTGTACATCGTACCGCTGCAGTAATCTTCCAGTAAAAAGGCGGCACCCGTTTTTACTCGGATACCGCCTTTTCCGGCTGTTTCTCTGTCCAAAATGAATTTATAAATGATATATCACATAAGCACCCACAATCACAAGCAGTACAGCTAACAGCACGAAAAAGACAATTTTCCCTGCACGCTGTTTGCCTTTTGTTCTTTGTTCACCGGCGTCCCGCTTTCTTTCATGCTCCAATGCATTTGCTTCCAGAGCCATATTTTGCATTATATTGTCTCTTCTTATTGGATTAATCCCCATCTTTTAATCACCTTCCACTTCCGCTGCACTGACTCAGGATTTTTTCGATGATTCTTCAGAGCTTTCATCTTCCTCCGGTTCTTCTTTTTCAAACAGTTTATCCGCGCTTTTTTTAATATCTACTCCTGCCATCGGCGCATAGCGGTGATTATTTGCAACAACCGCTTCCACCCATTTTACAATTTTCCCCATACTCCTTCAGTTCCTTCTTATAAATAATTGAAGTAAGTAATCTCATCGGTTGCTTATTTATCTTCGTTCAACTTGCTCCGTTAAATTGATATTAGCTGAAAATTCACTTATCGTCAACAAAATTATTCCGCATTAAGGAAAAGTTAAGGAATGGGCTTCCATATTTCATACGCAAAATCTATCTGTCTCTTAAGGCAGTCATCAGACACTTCTTTTTGAGTCGATTGTAAAAAATATCCCTCCGCAGGTTCCAGCTTCAGCAAAAGAAAATACGGTTCCCCATTTGCATCCACATAAACAGCAGAAAAGGTTCTGCCTTCTACCTGATAGTAAATCCAATTGGTTTTCTCTCTGGCTGCCTTTATTACCCCCGGCTTACCAAGCAGATACTCCTCTATCCATGTGTACTCCATTCATTTTCCTCTTTATTCCCACGAAGCAACAAGCCAAGCAGCCGTGCTTGCACGGATATTTGGTGCCTGCCGCACGTATTTTGGGCATTCTACAGATCAGAATCGTCCTTTCCTGTTTACATAATACTGTGCCTGTGCCATCCAAAGGCGGTAATATAGGCCCGCCTCATCCGCAAGCAGCTCCTCATGGCTTCCGCGCTGCACCGCACGACCGTCCGCAATCACGAGAATGTCATTGCAGAACCGGCAGCTGGATAGGCGGTGGGAAATATACACCGCAGTCTTTGTCCCCACAAGCTCGTCAAATTTAGAGTAAACCTCGTATTCCGCGATTGGGTCAAGCGCGGCGGTTGGCTCGTCTAAGATCAGGAACGGCGCATCCCGGTACAGAGCACGCGCCATAGCCAGTTTCTGCGCCTCGCCGCCGGACACTTCGATTCCGGAGCTGTCAAAATCCTTGTATAATACTGTATCCAGTCCTTTCTCAAGGTTTTTTGCGTAATCCGACATTCCCATCCGCGCGAGCGCATCATACACACGCTCCGGGGAATAGCTTTCACTCGCGGCAATGTTCTGTCCCAGCGGCATGGACAGAAGCTTAAAATCCTGAAAGACGACTCCAAACAAATTCATATATTCCTGATAGTCATACTTGCGAATATCAATACCATTCAATAAAATTTCTCCCTCGGTCGGGTCATAGAGACGGCAGAGCAGCTTAATTACAGTGGTCTTACCGCATCCATTTTCTCCCACGACAGCCAGCCGCTCGCCAATCCGGAAACGGATAGAGAAATCCTTAAGCACCTCCTGCTCACTGCCCGGATAGTGAAAGGATACATGCCGAAATTCCACCTCGAAACGGTCATCATCCCGCTTCTCTGTCCGCAGTGTCCCTTCATACTTCTGATTCGGAATATCGAGAAAATCAAAAAATGCTTTCAGATATTTGCTGTTTGTAGCAAGCTCTGACAAAGCAAACACCCATTCGCTGAAATACTCAATGAGAATCCCGATTGCTCCCGCATACAGCACCACATTTCCGGCGGTCATTCCACCCTGCAGGGCAATCGCTCCAAGCAGGAAATAGACAAGTCCCAAAAGCACAGCCCGCATCGCGCCCAGAAAAAGCTGTATTTTTTCATTAATCTCAGATATTCGCCCAACCTTATCGGTAATGGATTCGAAAATGTTCAAAATCCGTTCCATTAAGACGGACTGCTGCTCAAAAAGCCGAATATTTTTTGAGGCCTCTGTCTTCTCCAGATAATTTTCCACATACCAGGTAAAGGAGCGATTCACAGGAATCATTTCATTTTCCAGAGAAAACAGATCCTCCTGCCAGCGAATATTTTGCCTGTAGGAAAAAATCAGCGCCGCCGCGAGCATCAACATAAATAAGGCGGTCATAAATCCCATTTCCCAGGAATGTGTTCCCGGAAGGGTGGCACTTTTATAAATCATCTGAGCCAGATAAAAAACAGCAATCAGAACCTCTGTTGTTGTACGGACAACGACCTCCACTCTCCAGAACAGGAAATTAATACCGCCGCCCCCATAACTGCGCGATATTTCATCAAGGTCACGCCTCTGATTCTGAACCTTCTCAGATTCCATATACTCGTAATCCATGTCCATCATTTTACTGTTCAGCGCCAGATCCGCCTGTTCCCAGACATTCGAGCCGATATAAAACAGGATGTAAATGGAGGTGAATCTCACTGCGCCTACGAGCAAGCCTCCTCCTGCCATCAGAGCCAGATCCCGAATCAGAGTCTGCGCAGAGGCATGTGCCTGCAAAGCGTCCGCCAGCACGGCGAGCAGCCACACATTCCAGAATCTATAAACGGCGTTGATGATCCCGATGAAAAGCATCAGAAGGATTCCCCGGATTTTATCCTGAGCAATAAACGTAAGTCCTCTGAGATTGATACGCAGCATTTCCTTCAAACGCATATTTTCTATTTTCATACCGTACCCTCTTTCTCTCGATTATAATAATAACTCTGCAGCCGAAACAGTTCCGCATACACGCCATTCTTCTTAAGCAATTCCTCATGCGTCCCCTGCTCCGCAAAGCAGCCGTCCTGCAAAAGAAGGATGCGTGTGCAAAATCGTGTACTGGACAAACGGTGCGATACGAAGAAAGACAATTTGTCTTTTGCAAAATCCGCGTAACGCTGATACATCTCATATTCCGCCAGCGGATCAAGCGCCGCCGTCGGCTCATCCAGAATCAGTACCGGCCGATCTTGATACAGGGCGCGTGCCAATGCAAGCTTCTGCTTCTCCCCTCCGGAGAAATCAACCGCATCCTCGTTTATGTCCTTTTCCATCAAAGTATTCACGCTATCTGGAAGGGAAAGTATCTTATCTATGATACCGGCTTTTTCCAGACAATCAAAAAGTTTAAATCTGTCAGCTTTTCCATAGCCACATATGTTTTCCTGCACAGATACCGGAAGGAACCCGATATCCTGAAACGCACAGGAAAACCATTCATACCTCTTTTCGGGCGGCAAAGTACTCATATCCACCCCATTTAAGAGAATCCTTCCGCCTGTAGGAGTCAAAAGACCGCAAAGCAGCTTCATTAGTGTAGTTTTACCGGCGCCGTTTAACCCGACAACCGCTATTCGTTCACCGCTTTTTACAGTGAGGTTCAGATTATGCAGTAAATCTGTATCTGCATCCGGAAAACGATAGGAAACTGACTGTAGCTCCAATGTGACCGTTTCAGAGTCAGGATGACCAGCGCCTGGCATCTCATCTTTCGAAGGGAGTGTTTCACCCTCATCGAATTTACTTTCCGGCATATCCACGAAATCCGCGTATTTCTGATAATTGATCCCCATAAGGCGTAGGTCAACCATTGTTTGAGAGGCTGTAAGCAATGCTGTCGTTAGAGAAGCAGCCGCTCCGAAATAAAGTACTACATCGGATATCGTTATTCGTCCAATCCATGCCTGGTACAAAAAGAATCCGCAGATACAGGCAATTTGCAGATAATTAATTACATTGTTGATTACCGCAAGGCCTCCGGTAAACAGGAGCTCCTCTTTTTTTAAGCCAAGCCTTATCCCGGCATATTTCTGATACATGCCAAGCAGCCACGGTTTCATATTGTAGAGACGTATATCTTTTGCGTAAGTAAAATCTCCGGCACGTTCTCTCGTATACGCCTCCTTCTGCGCCGCGTCCGCTACCGCATCCCAATTTTTCTTTTCCCGAACACCGACCTTTCCATCCAGATAAAAAATCAGCATTGGCGGCAGAAGAAGCACAGGGATCAGGATCGGTGAAACCCGTGCAATCATCACCGTATACAGCAGCACAGAGCCTATATTGGTAAGTACAGACAACAGATTTTTCATAAAATCATTGACTGGAGTAATATTTTTTCCATCCATCCGTTCACCGTAAATTGCCTGTTTTGCCTGATCACGCGCCGAACGAAAATCCTGCGTTTCCATTTCTTCATAATTCGCGTTGAGAAGTCTCCCCGCATACTCTCCTCGCATTTTCTGAAGAAGTAAATACCCGTAACGTGAAATTGACACTTCAAGCCTTGTCTGCACCAGCAGAAGTAACAGCAGCGCCACTGAAATTACAAGAAGCATCATTCCCATGTGCGCCACGGTCTGTCCGGTTTCCAACTCTGAAAGCACCGCCTTTGGCAGATAAACCCGCAGCAAACCTGCCAGGATCCCCGTTGGCACATAAAAAAATCCACAGAAAAAAACTGCGCGGTTCTTCTTCCACTGATATCGCAATAATGAATTCCTCTTCATAGCTGTAAAACCTCCGGCATCGAACTTCTCTATTGGATAAAAAATATCCTCTGCTTATTGTCCCGAGCTTGTTTCGGGACGCAGGCCTGCCCATCGCCGTAGGCGATTCTAAATGGGCAGGCTCTCCATAAAGAGAGGATATCACAATCAAAACATATTTTGTATTTTTTCTCACAAGCGGTTATTTTCCAGACATAAGCGGTATATAGTAAAACGACATGAGTCGTTTTACTTTGCGCCAGACGCGGGGCTGTACAAGCAGCCATTCCTCGCGCGTCTGTGTGCATCATTTATAGTGAATGACAAAAGAATTTTGTCTTTCACTATAATACGGAATCATCAGCTCCGTCTGAAAGACACCGGGCTCGTTGCTGCGGTTCAGGTAGCCCTTGTGGTGTTTTATCACAGAATCAATATTCATCATCCCGAATCCATGTCCCTTCCCTTTCCCGGAAAAATAAGTCGCCGTTCGTTTCATTTTTGCTGTCGCGTTAGAAATTGACAGATAAAACTGCTCCTGAAAGGTACTTATATAGATCCGGATAAAACGTTTCTCTTTTTCAGGTATCATCAGACAGCTTTCTATGGCATTGTCCATCAGATTCCCAAACAAAACACAGAATTCCACATCCGATACCGGCAGTGTCTCCGGGACGCGAAATGTCGCGTCCATTGCAATCCCTTTTTCACGCGCAAGGGACAACTTACTGTTGATAATCGCGTCCGCCATAACATTGCCGGACTTCACGGACGGGTCCACCCGTTCAAACGCCTCGCCCATCTGCACAATATAATCCGACGCCTTGTCCAGATCGCCGTCATCTATATAGACCTTCAGAGCCTGCATATGATTCCGCCAGTCATGCCGCCAGGCGCGCAGCTCCCTGTAATTGCTCTGCAATTCCTCCATCTGCCGCTCTGCCAGCTGGCTTTGAATCTGTGCGAGACGTTTCTCCACTATCCTCGGTTCAAGCACAAACAGCAATACTGCATACATGAGCAAAAACAAAACAGTCAGAACAACATACCCCAACATCACGCTCTTCCTTCCCTGTAAAACCGGATAAATGCCTGGTTCAGCTCTCCATACATTCGTCGGCTGACCGGCACTTCCCTGCCATCTGTCAGGCAAACCTTTTCCCGGCTAATGGATCTTACATGAAAAAGGTTTACCAGAATTCCCCGGTAGGCCAGCACAAACCATCCGCTCTGCAGCTTTTCCTGTGCTTCTTTCAGAGATTCCAGAACCGTATAGGAACGCTCCGCCGTTGTATAAACACACTGATGCGCAAATACTTCCACCGTGAAGATATCTTTCTGTAAAATCCGAACCACATCCGCATCTGTCTGCAAAAGCACAAACGGCTCCTCTGTATCAGAAGCCCGCATAATACGCTCCAGGCATACTTCCAGTTTTTCCTCAGAGACCGGCTTTAGCAGATAATGAATGGCCTGCACATCATAGCCTTCTGCCATATAATCATCCATTCCCGTCACAAAAAGAATCGGAACCGGATTCTTTCGCGCGCGCAGTTTTCTTGCCAGCGTCATACCATCCTCATCCGGCAGCTGAATATCCAGAAAAAGCGCGTCTATTCTTTGCTTTTCCTCGTAGGAAAACCAGAACCGCTCCGCACTTTCGTACCTGGCTGTCTCTACCGCCACATTCTTTTTATGCGCCCATTTTTTCAGTTTTTCCTGGAGCCACAATCCTTCTTCCGGATTGTCTTCGCATATCACAAAGTACATATTAAATTACCGTCTGCCTGTTCTCTTATCTGCCCGTTAGCTTTTATCGGTTCATTTCATCCACTACATCCGCAGGTTTCACCGTCATTTCCACCCATGCCGGAACGAACCCGCTCTTGATCGCATTTCTCGCGGAACGTATATTTGACCAGGCGCAGCAGTAAAATGGCACTTTATCTCGATTCAGAATCTCAATCGCCAGCCGTCCGGTCAGTGCGGAAGCAATTCCTTTTCTTCGATAATCCGGAAGTACATCCACGCCAATCTGCCACATACTGTCACAATCCGCGGAACATCCTGCCAGGCCGATCAGCTTTCCTTCCTCATATGCCCCTGCGCCGAGTACATCCAGATGCTTCCGATCCTCGCAGAGAGCATTGCTCCACTCTTTTTTATAGAGATTTTGGAAGTCTGCCTGATTGAGAACTCTTATCTCAAACTTACAAGGCAATGGCTTCAGCTTTTCTACATCGGGCAGAAAATATTCCGCCATAAAACAGACCTTCTCCCCCATCGGACGGATTCGCTCCTCCAGCCAGTGCATGGCTGGCGTTTCAAAACAATGGTAAAACTCAAACTTATGAATATATTCCCAGACAATCTCCCCGTACTCCGGTTTTGCTGAGGCAACCAGATTACTGCCATAGGACACAAGATTGCAGGAAATCGGTTCCTTATAATATTTTCTTGCCTGCCCGCCAAGGATGAATTCACGCATCACCGGTTCATTTTTCAGAAAATCCCCCATTGCGCAATTCATCTCACAGGCGGATTGCCGCATAGCAATTTCCTGCATTTGCTGATTTGTAAACATCGCTTATGCACTTCCTTAATCACAATAATTGTAACTATTTGCCGTCTTAAACGTAATATCCATAGCTCTCACCATCAAATCATACAGATTTTCCAGATTTGTTCCAAGTTTAAGCGATGCGCAGTGAAAAAACAACTTATTTTATTGATTATAACAAAAAAATAGATTATATATAAATAGTATATATATTTCAAGTTGTTTTTATAGTATATTTTTAAAGAATACGAAATCATCCAAAAAGACCGTAAGAATAGCATATGAACAATCACTGTTCCATTTTTACAGGAAACAACCGGAGGAAAAACCATGACTCAGAACGATTATGAAAACCTTGGAGGAAAAATCAAAGGACTTCGCATACAGATGAACCTGACCCAGGCTGAGGTCGCATCCGCCCTGGATGTCACGCCAGGCTATATCAGCAACGTGGAAAACAACCGCTCAGCCATGTCTCTGCGCATTTTAATCTATTACGCAAAACTGATGGGCATTTCCCTGGATACACTGATTGGAGAAATAGATTCAGAATACAAGCCTGTGGCACTTGACCGTGAGATCATGAACGAGCTTTCACAAATGGATACCGACACAAAGGAAAAAGTTTTGCAGACAATCCGGCTTTGGAAGAATTCGTGATGGGTCTGAAACCAGGATAAAGAAGGCGGTACTGCTCCAATATGGCAGCGCAGCGCACTTCGTCACATTTGGCTGGCCTTTCTCCATAACATCAGCCGCTTTCGAAATATTCCCGTATTTTCCACATAACATATTTGAAATATAGCTCTGGGACGATTATAATGGGGAACGGTGTGATTTTCAAGAAGGGAGTATTGTTTTATGAATAAAAATCCGGAAAAAAATCGAAACCGGGATCTCACAGTAGGAGACACCGGAAAGGTTCTCTGGCAATTCTGCCTGCCCTTGTTTGGCAGCATTATTTTTCAGCAGCTTTATAACATTGCTGACAGCCTCGTGGCCGGCAAATTCATCGGGGAAAACGCATTGGCGGCCGTCGGAAACAGCTATGAAGTCACGCTGATTTTCATTGCCTTTGCCTTCGGCTGCAACATGGGCTGTTCAGTCATCGTCTCGCAGCTGTTCGGAGCGCATGATTATAAAAATATGAAAACCGCGGTGTCCACCGCCTGGATTGCCAGCGCAGTTCTCTGCATCCTTTTAATGATCATCGGACTCGCGGGCTGCGACGCCCTGCTCCGCCTGATTCAGACTCCGGACGAAGTGCTTGCGGATTCCAGGCTTTATCTGAATATTTACATCTGGGGGCTGCCGTTCGTCTTCTTTTACAATATTTCAACCGGTATTTTTTCCGCACTCGGTGATTCAAAGACCCCATTTGTATTTCTGGCGGCATCTTCGACCTCTAATATTGCCGTAGATATCTTTTTTGTCACCGTCTTCCAGATGGGCGTCGCCGGAGTCGCCTGGGCGACCTTCCTCTGCCAGGGTGTCAGCTGCGTACTGGCGGTTCTTGTCGTCGCCAAACGCATGAAAAGCATTCCCGGAGCAGAAAAGGCACCGCTTTTTTCCATGCGCCTGCTGAAACGGATCACCGTCATTGCGGTGCCCAGCATCCTGCAGCAGAGCTTCATCTCAGTCGGAAATATCATGATTCAGAGTGTTATCAACAGCTTTGGCACCGGCGTGATGGCCGGATACTCGGCTGCCGTAAAGCTGAATAACCTGGTCATTACCTCCTTTACCACGCTGGGGAACGGCATCTCCAACTATACCGCGCAGAACATCGGCGCCGGGAAACGCCCCCGCGTGAAAGACGGCTTCCGGGCAGGCGTAAAGATGGTCTGGCTGATCAGTATCCCCCTGGCACTCCTGTATTTTGTATTCGGCAAATATCTGCTGTACCTGTTTCTGGATGAACCGACAGAAACCGCGCTGCAGAGCGGAATGACCTATCTGCGGATTCTCTCGCCGTTCTATTTTATTGTATCCGTAAAGCTTGTCGCAGACGGAATCCTGAAAGGCGCCAGCATGATGACACGGTTTATGATCTCCACCTTTACCGACCTGATTCTCCGGGTCTCCCTCGCCATCCTTCTCTCAAAAACCAGCTTCGGAGCAACCGGAATCTGGTGCGCATGGCCGGTTGGGTGGACGATCGGAACCATGCTGTCCGTGTGGTTCTATCGGGCAGGGTTTGTTTCGCGGAAATTATAGTAAACGACGTAAGTCGTTTTACTTTGCGCCAGACGCGGGGCTGCGCAAGCAGCCATTCCTCGCGCGTCTGTGTGCACCATTTATAATTAAGGTTTTTTTTACGGTGAGGATATTCTTCCCATCCTTATATTCATAGGAAAGCACATCCATGCTTTGCTTTACCATATAAATACCCAGGCCGCCAGGCTCCCGCTCCTCCAGAGGAAGAGCCGTATCCGGATCCTTTCTCGCGAGCGGATCGTAGGGAATTCCACAATCCCGGAAAGTCAGGATGATCGTTTTACGCTCTGTTTTATACGCCGAATCGCGACCAGTTGATGCACACCCCGGCTCAGCCCCAGCGCACACATTGTCTGATTCCGCTTCTGTCTCCACCTCAGCCCGCACCCACACCGGTCCGCTCCCATTTGGGTACGCATAATGCACGATATTTCCAAACAGTTCATCAATGGCAATGTCAATCTGCACCTGCGTGTTCATCGGGCAGTCCAGTGCTTCCAGATACTGATTCACAAACCCGGTCGCTCTCTCAATATCTGCCGTGACCGCCTCAAAGCGCATTTCTTCTGGCAGCATTTCTTCCTGCCTCATTTTCTTTTGCGTCTTCGAATCGCGTTCCATTCCCATCTGCTCCGTATCCTTTCCCGGACAGGCTTCTTCGCCGGTTTTCTCTGATTCCATATTCGAAAGCAGTCGTTCCCCGTTTCTTTTATTTTTCATCGCATCGGTCTCCTGTATTCCAGGCACAACATGGTCAGATCATCAAACTGCGGCGCTTCTCCCACAAAGCGCCCGGTCGCCTCTTTTATTGCCGGAAGAAGCTGCTCCGGAGGGAGCGCCCGGTTCCGGTTCAGCGTATCGCGCATACGCTCCATGCCAAACATCTGGTTATCCGCATTGGTCGCTTCCGGCACGCCGTCGGTGTAAAGAAAGATCCTGTCGCCCGGCTCCAGAGTCAGCTTTCCCTCCCGGTAAGGAATATCTTCCATCCCGGCGAGAACGAAGCCCGCTCGCACCTTATACGGTTCAAAGGTTTCGCCTTTCCTGCAAAGGTACGGAACCTCATGCCCCGCGTTTACATAAGCAAATTCGCCGGTCATCAGATCCAGCACGCCCTCAAACGCCGTGATAAACATTCCCTCGCTGTTGGAATCGCAGAGCAGATTATTGACAGAAGCAAATACACTGCCCAGCGAAATCCCCGGCTGCGTGTGATCCTTGATCAGCGTTTTTCCAATGACCATGAAAAGCGCCGCCGGAATACCCTTCCCGGACACATCGGCCATCACAACCGCGAGGTGCCGGTCGTCAACCATGAAAAAGTCATAAAAATCTCCGCCCACCTCTTTCGCCGGATCCATAGTCGCATAGATGTCAAACTCTTCTCGATCAGGAAAGGCGGGGAAGATACAAGGCAGCATCGAAGACTGAATGTGCCTGGCAATGTCCAGCTCCGCCCCGATCCGTTCCTTTTCCGCAGTCACCGCAGTCAGATTTTCAATGTAGCCATTGATATCCTGCTCCATCTGCTTCATGGCATCCGCGAGATTTTCCACCTCATCTCCGGTATGAATATCAATCTTTGCAAGCAACGACGGCCCTGTCTGTGCGTCCGCGTTTTCCCTGGTGCTGACATAAGAAGACGCTGCCTGCGCGAGCCGGTTGATCGGCTTCACCACCGTTCGATTGACGACATTCAGGAAAAACAGCAGCTGCAAAGCGGTGATAACGAGAAGAACCGCACTAATCCGCGCCAGATAGTCATACCGTTCCCGCATGACCTGATCCATAGAAGTATCCACCATTACATAGGCCAGAACCGACCCATCCTCGTCCAGTACCGCGACTCCCGTCGAACAAAGCCACCCGTACTCCTCCGTGTTGGTAATATATGCCGGGAATCCCCGCGCCGGATCTTCAAAAATCCCGTAATTCTGTTCATAGATAATATCCCAGGTGCCGGCCAGGCATGCGTTCTGCGTATCGTCCCCGTCAACTACATAGACACAGGTCCGTGAATCCGCGTCCACATAGATGATATAAAGCGAGAGAACATCGCTTGCCGCGCGAATCTTTACCAGCGTCTGGTAAAGTTCTTCATATCCCTCATCCTGCAGCGCCTCATACTGCGCCAGATAGGCTGCTTCCTCCTCCTCATCCGCCAGATCCGGCGCGGGGTTTTTCAGATAAATCTCCGTCACCAGTTCCGTGTAATGCTTCACCATTTCCGTATCCAGTACGGAAATGGCCGTATTCGCAACATTCTCGCTCAGTGACTTGTAATGCGCATCCATACTGTCTGCGTACATCTGATAGCTGACAGCCGTGGAAGCAATGGCCAGCGCCAGAGTAAAAACCAGAATGACCAGAACCGATTTTTGCCGCAGCGATCGTTTTCTTCTCATATGAGTTTCTCCTTCCACATAATTCGCACCCTGCCTCCCGTTCACAGGTGTCAGCCCTCCGCGCACGGATACGGCTTATCAGATCAGATCAGTTTCTTCTTCCTCGCCTCATCTATTGCCGACGAGCGGTTTTTCACGCCAAGCTTCCGATAATTCTCCTGATTATGATATTTGACCGTGGAAATACTGATCCCCAGAGACTCTGCGATCTGCTTCTCTGAATATCCTTTGGCCTGCAGGCGCAGGATGCTGAGTCCCCTCTCACTGATCTGGGTATCCTCCGAAGCGCGCAGATTCAGGTAATCCGGATAGCGGTTTGCCATCTTCCGGCACTCCTTTAGCACCCGCGCTTTAAAATCCCCGTCTTTCCATATCAGGCTTTCTTCTTTCAGCAGCTTATAGACTGCGGCGCCTTCCCGAGAAAGCAGGCGGACAAACCGGTATTCCTCCGCCTCAGAGACACAGGTCTGCAGCGTTTCCTTCCAGTTGCCCTCCTGCGTCCGGAATTCAACAATCGCCAGCAGCAGCTCTGCCTCCATGCGGATCCAGGTTCGTTTCTGTTTTTCCGCGTAATACAAAAGCTGCCGCAGCAGGCCGTAAGCTGCCTGATATTTCCTGTGCTGAATGTAAATTCTCGCTTTCGTCAGATAGCGAAAACGCTCCATCGTGCAAAACTCACTGTTCTCATCCGGCGCTCCCTCCATCCATTCCGCCACCTTAAAGGGGGCTCCCTCATACAGAAGATACCGCGTTTTCAGGGTTTCAATGTTTAAAAGGAGTTTCGGGGCTTCCTCCCTGGCTCTTGCCTCAAAGGTTTCCATCGTCTCCCACGCCTCCATCGGCCGACCGTCAAAAACAGCGAGCCAGGAGAGGATTCCGGCTGCCACAAAAATCAGCTCTGGCTTCCCGCCGGCGTCAGCCTGCATCCTGCCCTTCTCCGCCAGAGAAAGAATCTCATAGCTGTCTCCGCCTTTCTCAAAAAGGCTCTCTGAGAGGGCAATCGAAACCAGCCCTTTTCCATATTTTCCAAGTACCAGCTCCACCAGCCGTCCAATCCCCGCAGCCAGCTCCCGGTCGTATCTGCTCCAGTCACAGAAATCCTTGCCTCCATTCATCAGGGAAGGCAGGTTGCTCGTGACAGAAAACTCCGGAAGCGTAATGGAACGGGTCATCAAAAGTGCCGATGCCTGCCGGATCAGCTTCACCATATGGATACTTCCCCGGTGAGGAAGCCCGATATCCAGGTACAGCAGACGGCTTTTCACATCCCGCGCGGCGCTCCCCGTCGCCGTTTTCCCATATTCCTCCAGGAGATGGTACCAGCGTTCACTCTCCTCATCATTCATCAGCATCGACTGGAGCATACTCATCCCTGCCATCAGCTCCGGGCTCTTCTCGATCAATTCCTCCGGAAGTTCCAGATAATATTTCCGCATCTCAAAATAGTGGCCGCTGGCTGGATTCTTCCGCGCATTCGCAATCAGCAGCCGGGAAATGCTCTCCACTTCCCGGCAGCTTTTGTACATCTCCAGCGCATCCGGAATCTGCTCATACAGCTCATAATACAATCCCGCATTATGATAAAGAATACGTATCTGCTCCGGTGTGCGCCTTCTCTCCAGTCTCAGGCGAAACGATTCCCGCATTTCCCAACGGCATTCCCAAAGCCCCTCTTCCCCGCTCTGCACAAAGAAATTCCCGGTCTCCTCCGCCCGGTAAATCACGTCCCGGACATGGCTGTTCCCCGTAATCATCGCCGCCAGCTCCGCAGTAAACGCTTTTACGATCGACGTTTCCATAAAAAAATCCTGGATATCTCTGTCCCACAGGTCAAAAACACAGGTTTCCAGAAAATCCATCCCCCGCTTTTCGGCGCGCGGAATATTGCCTCCCTCCAGCGCCAGCATAAACAGGGAAAAGGCATGTCCCCGCGACTGTCGCCAGACGCGCTCTGCCTCCTCCTCGCTCAGGGAAACACCAGACGTTTCCAGGTACAAGGCCTGCTGGTCTCTCGTCAGAAGAAAGCTCTCCTCCGGTATGACGCAGAATTCATTTTGCATCTGGATGGGAAGCAGCCATCTTGGCATCCTGCTTCTGGAGACCAGAATCAGCCATACAAACCGTTGCCGCAGCAATTGCCGTATTTTCTGCGCATAATCCGCCTGCAGCCTTGGATCTGTCACCGCATACAGGTCATCCAGCACGATTGTCCGCCTCTCGCCGGTCGGCGGTATCGGAATCTGGTCCGGATCCATCTCCGGAGCCGAATAATAATCATACCCCTTCTCACCCAGAAAATACCGGATAAACGCAGTTTTCCCGGTTCCCGCCACACCGTACAGATACGCCGGAAGATTCAGCTTCTGCGCCGCATTCATTTTCTTTTTCGCCTCTTCCGGACATAGATAATGTGAGTCCTCTATTCGGTATTCAGCCTTTGGCATTGAGCCTTCTCCTTTTCATTCGTATTTCGCGTTAAATCTTTACTGTCAGCGTATTAAAACCCTGATAATGCCGGTAATAAAATTCTTTCGCGGTTCTGCGGATCACCAAAACTCCCATAGCGTCCAGATCAAAAAATGCCGTTGAGCCCGCCCGTTCTGTGCGCAGGGAAAAAGGATTGAAGCTCGCCGCACTGTCCCGGAAATGCAGGGTAAACAGATGATCCTCCTCGGCAACCAGCGTAATCTGGATGCGTCCCTTTTCAGTCAGAAACGCCCGGTTAATGATCACTGAGCATAACTCTTCTACGGTCAGGACAACAAAATAGCTCTGATTCGGAAGCGCGTCCCAGGCTTCACAAAATCCCCGCACCTTTTCCAGCAGCGGTCCCAGCTCGTCCATCCGGTTATCGATCAGGATGCTTAAGACACGGTTTGGGTCAAATAAATCTTCATGGATGACATGGTATTTATGCGTATGCCCATTAGAAGACGCTTCGCGTGGGACATACGCGATTAGCAGAAAGAGCCCCAGAGACAGAATTTCTGTAACTGGGTACAGCCACCAGAAGCCCTGCTCCCCGAAGGCCGCACAGACAAACGTCGCCGGCAGCAGCACTGCCGCGCCGCGCAGGATTGTCAGCAGATACGCCGCCATCTCCTCGCCGACAGACTGGTAATAGCTCTCTAAAACAATGCTGATCCCCGCGAATCCGGCTCCGGCGCAGAACACCCTGAGCGCGTAACAGCCGAGCCGGACCGCCTCCTGACCTTCCAGGCCGAACAGGGCACATACCGTACCCGGAGAAACCACGGTCAGAAAAATCCCGACCGCCCCGACCGCCATGCCGGAACGCAGCCCCAGCCGCAGCGTATGCGCCATGCCGCGCCGGTTATGCTCCCCGCAATAGGTCGAGACCAGAGGCTGCGCGGCTTTCGCCGTGCCGTCATACAGATAGAGAATCAGGTAAGAAGCATTCTGCACCATATCAAATACAGCAACCCCCACGCTCCCGCTCATCCGCATCAGAAGATGGTTCGCCGCCAGAAGAAACAGCATCGAAAACAGATAGGATACCGAAGAAGAAAAACCCGTCCGGAAACACGAAAAGCAGCCGCCAAAATCCGGGGAAAATGGAAATAACCGGAGAGTACCCTTCGCCCCCGCTCCATGCGGAACACTCTCCGGCAAACGCTCATTTTCATCCGCCTTGCCGGAAATACAGATATTCTTTCTCCATGGCAGAACCGTCAGATAGCAGGCAATCGAGATGGCCTGACCCGCCAGTGTCGCCAGCGCCGCCCCGGCCGCCCCCATATCCAGAAGCAGCACAAGCACAAGGTTCAGCGCGATATCGGAAAAGTTTCCCACCGTAAACCCCAGGCTCGCGATTTTCTCATGATCGTCATTGCGCAGGTAATAGTTCAGAAGATAAGCGAAAAAAAAGAGAGGCGTACCGGATACAATAATCCGCACATAAGCCCGGCTGGTCTCAAACAGAAGCCCATCCGCCGCAGTCGTCCCCAGCAGCCCCAGCAGCGGCGTCAGAAAAAGATTTCCCAGAATGGCGAGCGCCGCGCCAATCAGCAGCGTGACTCCCAGAACGCCCTGAAAGCCGCCCAGCGCCTCTTCCGGCTTTCCCTGCGCAAGCTGCGTCGCAAAGCGGACGGAGCCGCCGATCCCAAATCCATGCATGACCACGTTCATGACCATAAAGACCGGCAGGGCAAGACTGATTGCGGCAAGCCCCGTCACGCCCATGCTCTGCCCGACCACCACCGCGTCCATCATATCCCCCGCGGCAAGCCCCACTGATGAGAGAAGCGCGGGAAAAAACTGCCGGTAAAACATTTTTCGGGAAAAATAATCCTCTGCGTGTTTCTTCATACCCTTCCTTCTCCATTTATCCGAGGGTGCTTACCGCTTCATACATCTTCAGCAGCCGGCTTGGGCGCATCTGCCGCTTCATCCGCCGCAGCCCCTCAATGCCCAGATCCTCCTCGGCATTGACACAGGTCACCGACTCCGGCAGTGCGCAGAAGAACGCGTGCTTCGTGTAAGCGCCGAGGCCGGGCAGCGCGAACCTCTGCTTCGCAAGGCAAAGGTCATATGTATCCATGCCAAGCGGATATCCCGCGGCAACCGCGTGCGGCTCCCCGTCTACACGAATCAGAACCCCGAAGCTACCCAGCGCGTCCCACTCCCGCAGGAGTGTCTCTGACGCCGCGCCATCTTCAAGCATACCTTCCCGCAAATTCGCAGGCGCCATGCTTTCTGGCGGCGTGCCGCCCGGCCTGTCTGTCGGCGCTGATCGGTCAGACTGCCCGGAAGACCGGCTCTCCCACTGCCGGTTGACTTTCATCGCTTCTGCCAGGTTTTCCCGGTTCAAGGGCTCACATTCCAGCACATGATCCGCCTCCGCCCGGCGAATATGGTTGCGGATGGCCGCGAACCGCTTTCCCACAAGCGCCCTTTGCTCCGCACAGTCATACAGGTACTCATGGTCGCCTTCCGCTTCCGAAATCCGGAAAGCCCCCGGAAATTCCTTTTCCAGAAGTTCCACGTCCGCCTCCTCCATATAGCACAGCCGGAGTCCTGACATTTTCATCTGTTCTCGGATAAAACGGCAGGCGGCCTCTCTCTTTCCACAGGGAAAGAACCACGCATTTTCCCCGCGCCAGCGGCACTTTACCGCATACAGGTGATCCTCCAGACAGACGGAGAGCCCCATGTCCTCCCGCCAGATATAGAGCGTGGCAAACGCGTGAGAAGCCGTCACCCGACCGTATTTCAGCCGCAGGCTCTCGATCTGCCCCCGCATGGAAAGTGAAATTTCCATCGTCTTCCCCATAATCCCGTTATGGCCAGTCCTTTCTGTTATCTGTCAGTCTTTCTGTTTTCCGTCAATTTTTCCATTGATAATTCTGCAGCGTCCTGTCCTTATCCTTCCGTCCCGGAGCGGAAATCCTCCCGGCAGTATCTCTTTCTCTGTTTCGCTTTTTTCCGCCACACCGCTGATCGAATCCGCTCTGCTTTTTTCTGATACGCCGCCGGTCGAATAACTCGTTCTGCTTTTTTCCGCCACGCCCTCAATCAGCCCATACCGGATGCCGTTCGCGTCGTAAATGCACTCATAACCATAAAACGCCCGCAACTCCTCAAACGGCGTATCCGGCGTAAGCGGGTAATCCTCCTCCAACGGGCAGGGCCAGTATTCCCCATTCCCCTGCGGCTTCGCCTGCTCGTAGAGCGTATCAAAATCCGCCGCCAGGCGGCGCATCATGCCCGGCAGCACTGCCCTCTGCTTTTTGGTCAGCGTCAACAGGTTCTCCTTTGGGGAAACCGGAATCTCCTCCTGCAAAAGGATGGCTCCCTCATCAAACCCTTCGGTCATCCGGTGGACGGTCACGCCGCTTACGCGAAGTCCTTTCAAAATCGTGACCGGCATCGGCCACGCTCCCCGTCCAACCGGCAGAAGGGAAGGGTGGATATTGACCATTTTCAGATCCTCGACCACCGGAATCCGATAATAATAGCCCCCGCAGACCACTGCCTCACAGCCCCGCTCCCGCAGGACGGAAAGCCGTTCTGCGGAAATTTCCCCGATAAAAAGAGGAATTCCCCGTTTTTTTGCGCATTCGCAAACCTGAACGTTGAACTCCGTCACATTATCCGTCTCACAGGTGATGACCTCCATGATCTCACAACCCGCTTTGATCAGCGCGGGCAAGGCGGGATATAGCAGATCGATTCCGATATACGCGATCCTTTTTCCCGGCATCCGTGAATCCCTCTTTTCTCGATACAGGTCACACCCTGACCAGATTTACGCTATTTCAACCTCTTACACGCAGCCCCGATGGCCGCAACGTCGCCACAGGCCGCTCGCTGTATGCAGACGACAGAACCTTTTCTTCCCTGACTATAGCACCTTTTCGGGATTCTGTCAACTGCATTTTTGTGCAGAACGGAAACACGGTTACTTC
>JAJPXX010000101.1 GCA_021205225.1 Lachnospiraceae bacterium | reverse complement strand
GCACTAATACTTATTTCCGCCCACTCCGATTCGCTGCCTGTGTAGTAGACATCAGTCAATTTTTTGCAGTTAGTAAAAGCATAATCCCCTATTTTTATCACACTTTCGGGTATGATTACGCTTGTCAAGCCGGTGCACTCGCAGAAAGTATGATTGCTGATTGATGTCAGGCTGTCGGGCAGGGTTATACATGTCAAACCGCTACAACCGTGGAAAGCGTATTCATCAATTACGGTAACACTGTCAGGTATTGTTATGCTTGACAAGCCGGTACAATAATAGAAAGCTTCCTCTCCTATAGATGTCACACTGTCAGGTAATGATATATTTTCCAAACCGTTGCAATAATAGAAAGCGCATTCTTCGATAGATGTCACTTTTCCCTGTATCGTTATATCTGTAATATTGCTGCAGTTAGAAAACGCTCCTTGCGGAATTTTCGTTTCATTAGTTATGTTTACCTTTGTTAAAGTATTGGGTATATAATAAGTTTTGGCATTATAATACCCTGTACCTGTATAATACCGCTGTTCTGTGCCAGTCGCCCCCGAATATGATGAAGTACCGAATATATAGCCAAATACAGATGTGGATTTTCCACTTGCGCCTTTTGATGTACCAATAAACGGCAACGTAAGCTCTTCAAGGCTTGAACAACCATAAAATGATTTTTCTGCAATACTTGTGACACTGTCGGAGATTGTTATTTCCGTAAGATTACTGCAGTTATAAAATGCCCCGTATGGGATTTGTGTCGCATCGGTTATGGTTATCTTTGTCAAGCTGCTCGGTATGTAGTAGTAATAACATGAGCTTGAGCTGTAATATTGCGCTGTGGTACCGGACGCGGAAGATGATGTATATCCGAATATATATCCGAATACCGCAGTATTAGTTCCGCTTACATCCCTTGATTTACCGACAAACGGTAAGCTAATCTCTTCAAGCGCAGAACAGCCATAAAATGTAGCTCTGCCAATACTTGTTACACTGTCGGGTATTGTTATGCTCGTTAAGCCGGTACAGTAACGGAAAGCTCTTTGTTCTATTGATATTACACTGTCAGGCAATGTTATATCAGTAAGACTGTCGCAGTTGTAAAACGCTCCGTATGGGATTGCAGTCGCATCGGTTAAGGTTACCTTTGTCAGACTGCTTGGTATATAATAGTAGCAATAATCACTCGAAGTGTAGTATTGCAAAGTAGCATCCGAATCCTCCGATGAGGTATAGCCGAATATATAGCCGAATACAGCGTCTTCTGTCCCGCTTGCGTCTCTTGATGAACCGATAAACGGCAAGGTAATCTCTTCAACCTCAGAGCATCCGTAGAATGCGGAAGAGCCGATGCTTGTTACACTGTCGGGAATTGTTATGCTTGTAAATTCGCTGCAGTTGCCGAATGCATACGTTCCTATGGTTTCAACATTGTCGGGTATCGTTATACTTGTCAAACCGCTGCAATTGTAGAACGTATAATCACCTATTGATGTTATATTGTCCGGTAACGCTATATCTGTCAAACTGCTGCAATTATAAAATGCATAAATACCTATCGCTGTTATGCCATCCGGAAGTTTTATATTTCTCATGCCGGTACATCCATAGAACGCATAATCTCCTATTGTGGTCAGATTATCCGGCAAAGTTACATCTGTCAAGCCGGTACATCCATAGAATGTGTAATTTTCTATTGCACTCAAGCTGTTCGGCAGTGATACATTTGTCAACTCGCTGCAATTGTAAAACGCATATTCGCCGATTGAAGATATACTGTCCGGTAGATTTACGCTTGTCAAACTCCCGCAGTTATAAAAAGCGTAATCACCTATTGCTATCAAATTGTCCGGAAGCGTTATATCTGTCAATTTGCCACAATTGTAGAATGTATAATCTCCAATTGATGTAAGGCTATCAGACAGAGTTATACCCGCTAATTTAGTACAGTCATAGAATGCATAATTTCCTATTGTGGTCACATTATTCGACATTGATATATTGGTCACGGCACTGCATCCATCGAAAGCATGGCTTCCTATAGAGGTCAGACTTTCAGGCAGGGTTGCTTCTGTCAAGCCGGTACAGCCGTAAAAAGCATATTCGCCGATTGAATTTAGGCTGTTGGGCATAGTTATACCGGTTATGCCTCTGCAGTTGTAGAAAGCGTAATTGCCGATTGAACTTATATTGCCAGACAGGGTTATTTCGGTAATATTACTGCAGCCGTAAAACGCTCCGTATGGAATTTGTGTCGAACCGGCTATAGTTACCTTTGTCAATTTGCTCGGTATGTAATAGTAATAGCTTGAATTAGCACTGTAGTATTGCCTTGTGGTACCCGACGCAGATGATGTTGAATAACCGAATATATATCCGAATACCGCGTCTTTAGTGCCGCTTGCACTCGCCGATGAACCGACAAACGGCAAGATTATTTCTTTAAGATTTGAGCATCCGCGCAATACGTCGGTTCCTATGCTTGTAACACTGTCGGGAATTGCTATGCTTGTCAAACCGGTACAGTTGGAGAACGCATAGGGTTCAATTCCTGTAACGCTGTCGGGTATCGTTACAGTGCTAAAAGATGTCCAATTATAAAAGGCATACTCAGGGATTTTCATTATACTGCTTGGTATCGTTATGCTCTGAGGTATACTGCCGTTAATATATACATTATCGGCATAACACATAGGCGTTGAGTATTCATTACCAAACTCGATATCAAGCCACGCTTCCATATTGGACACATATACATTTTCCAAACCGCTGCAGTCGGAAAATGCGTTGGTGCCAATACTTACGACACCCGTGCCTATTGTTACATTTGTCAAACCGGTACAATTATTGAACGCGTATGTGCCTACGCTTTCACCGTTTATTATTGCGCTTTTCAAACCTGTGCAGGTGCTGAAAGCATAAGTTCCGATGCTTTCAACCGAATTGGGTATCGTTATACTCGTCAAGGCACTGCAGCTGCAGAAAGCATAATCATTTATCACCGTCAAGCTGTCGGGAAGTGTTATATCGGTAATATTACCGCAGTTATAAAACGCTCCGTATGGAATTTGCGATGCGGCAGTTATTGTTACCTTTTTCAAGCTGCTCGGTATGTAATAATAGGAGCTTGAGTTCGATTTATAATACTGCCTCGTGGTACCCGATGCGGAGGATGATGTGTAACCGAATATATATCCGAATACTGCATCATAAGTTTCACTTGCATCGGCAGACGAACCGACAAACGGCAGAGTTATCTCTTCAAGCGCAGAACAGCCGTAGAAAATGCCCTCGCCCATTTCTGTGACGCTGTCGGGAATCGTTATGCTTGTCAAACCGGTACAGCCGCTGAAAGCATAATTTCCAATGCTTGTAACCGTTTCGGGAATTGCTACACTTGTCAAGCCTGTGCAGTTATTAAACGCGTATGATTCAATGCTTGTAACAGTATCAGGAATGGTTACACTCGTTAAGCTGTCGCAGTCCGCAAAAGCGTATGAGGAAATTTTTGTCGCGCCGGGCGGAATTTCAAGCGATGTAATGCGTTTTCCATCCAAATACAGCTTATTCGCATAGCACATCGGATTTGAATATGTGTAAACTAATTCCATGTCCATATATGCGACAATGTCCGTAAGATTCACATTGTCCAAACCGGTACAGCCGTAGAATGCCGAATTGCCTATAGCCGTAACACCGCTGCCAATTGTTACAGCCGTAAGCCCCGTACAATTATAGAACGCATTAGCTTCGACCGTGGTAACGCTGTCGGGTATCTCAGCACTTGTTAAACCGGTACAACCGTAAAATGCGTATGTTCCGATACTTGTAACGCTGTCCGGAATGGTTACGCTTGTCAAGCCGCTGCAGCCGTAAAACGCATAGCTTTTTATTTCTTCAATGCCTGTCGGAATTGTGATTTCCTTTGCAAGGGCATTATTGACATACATATTCGACGCATAGTACATCGG
>JAJPXX010000186.1 GCA_021205225.1 Lachnospiraceae bacterium | reverse complement strand
GACCGGGTTGTGTTATCATGAATTCATTTCAGGCGCCTGCAGGAGAAAGACAGGCATTTTCGATGAAAATGGAGGCAAATATGGCGTATCAGTTTGAAAGCAGGATTCGCTTCAGCGAGGTAGGACCGGACCGGAGGCTGACGAAGGTTTCTCTGGTGGATTATTTTCAGGATTGTTCTACGTTTCACTCGGAGGAATGCGGGATTGGCATGGACTGTCTGGACGCGCACGGGTGTGTATGGATGATTTTATTCTGGCAGATCGATATTCTGCGGCTGCCGCTGCTGGGGGAGCAGGTGATCACGAGAACCTGGCCATACGATTTTCAGGCGTTTTACGGATACCGGAATTTTGTCCTGCTGGACGGGCGGGAGCAATACCTGGCGAAGGCAAACAGCATCTGGGCGCTGATTGATCTGAAGACGGAGCGGCCGATAAAGGTATTGCCAGAGGTGGCGAATGGGTATGGCCTGGATCCGCGCCTGGATATGGAATATCTGCCGCGCAAGATCAGGCTCTCCGGCGAGGGAGAGCGGATGGAAGCCTTTCGGGTTGGAAAGCAACATCTGGATACCAACCATCATGTGAACAACGGGCAGTATATTTATATGGCGGAGGAATATCTGCCGGAGGGTTTTGAAACCGGGCGGCTCTGCGTGGAATACCGAAGACAGGCCCGGCTGCACGATGTGATTGTGCCGTATGTGTATCGGGAAGAGAAGGCGGTGACGGTGAGCCTTTGTGATGAGGCTGGGGTGCCGTACGCAATTGTGAAGAATGGGCAAAAGGAGTGACGCGGGTGAGAACGGTAAGTACACCCGGAAATGAGGGATAATATGCTGCGAACAGGGGAAAAACAGGAACTAACGGTTGTGAAAAAGGTGGATTTCGGCGTATATCTGGCGGATGTGCCGGAAGAGAAAGAAGAAGGTGTCAGGAAAGGCAAAGCAGCTGACGGTCAAAGGAAGAAAAGAAGCCCGTTTGAGAGTCGGGAAGACCGGGAACAGGAAAAAGTACTCCTCCCGAAGAAGGAGGTTCCGGAAGAAACAGCGGTGGGGGATCGGCTGGAGGTTTTTCTCTACCGCGATTCCAGGGATCGTCTGATCGCCACGCGCAGAGAACCAAAGCTGACAGTTGGGAAATTTGCGGTTCTGAAGGTGAAGGAAGTGTCAAAGATCGGCGCTTTCCTGGACTGGGGGCTGGAAAAGGATTTGCTTCTGCCGTTTCACGAGCAGACGGCGAAGGTTTTTGCAGGCGATGAATGTCTGGTGGCTATGTATGTGGACAAAAGCGGGCGGCTCTGCGCGACAATGCGGGTTTATCCGTATCTGTACCGCAATTCGCCGTACGTTCTTAACGATGAGGTGGGTGGCCGTGTTTATGAACTGAGTGAGAACTTCGGTACCTTTGTGGCGGTGGATGACAAATATTCTGGTCTGATTCCGCGCCGGGAGGGCGTGACCGGGCTGAAGCCCGGAGACCGCATCCACGCACGGGTGACAGGCGTGAAAGAGGATGGCAAACTGGATCTGAGCATCCGCGAAAAGGCTTATCTGCAAATCAATGAGGATGCCGAAATGGTCATGGGCGTTATCGAGGAGTATGCGGGCGTGCTTCCCTTTGACGACCGGGCAGACCCGGAGGTCATTCGCAGGGAATTTGGCCTGAGCAAAAACGCTTTCAAGCGCGCCGTCGGGCGGCTGATGAAGGAAGGAAGGGTCGAGATTCGCGACCGCAGGATCTATATAATGGAAGAAAAGCCCCGGAACGCGGCAAAGTGAAAAAACGATCTCAGACTGTAAAATGTGAAATATGAGAATATGCAATCATTATCAGTATAAACAGAATTTGATGAAAAAAGAGGAGGAAAAATATCATGAAAAAAGCAATCAGCACAGACAAGGCTCCGGCGGCGATCGGACCGTATTCCCAGGCAATTGAGACAGACGGTTTTGTTTTTACATCCGGTGTGATTCCGGTGAACCCGGCGACCGGCGAGATTCCGGAGGGCGTGGAAGCACAGGCGGAACAGGCATTTTCAAATCTGGCGGCGCTGCTTCTGGCATCCGGAACGAGCATCGAACAGGTGGTTAAGACAACAGTATTCATTAAGGAAATGAATGATTTCGGGAAAATCAATGAGATTTACGCAAAATATTTTACCGGAGTTTTCCCGGCGCGCTCCTGTGTGGAGGTGGCAAGGCTGCCGAAGGATGTGCTGCTGGAAGTAGAAGCTGTCGCGGTAAAATAGATTCAAGATCAGGTGTCCTCCAATTGAAAACCATCCTGCCGGGGCAAGGCAACTACCGAAAACTATCCAGAGAAAGGAGCCTGCCATGAATTTTACGCATTTACACGTCCACACGGAATACAGCCTGCTGGACGGCTCGAATAAGATAACTGAATATGTACGGCAGGTGAAAGCCCTGGGAATGGACAGTGCGGCAATCACGGATCACGGCGTGATGTATGGGGTGATTGACTTTTACCGCGCCGCGAAGGCGGAAGGAATTAACCCGATTCTTGGCTGTGAGGTATATGTGGCGCCTGGCTCCAGATTTGACAGGGAGCTTGGGCAGTCGGAGGATCGTTACCATCATCTGGTGCTGCTCGCGGAGAATAATACCGGCTATCAAAATCTGACAAAGATCGTGTCAAAAGGCTTTGTTGAGGGCTTTTATTATAAGCCGCGCGTTGACCTGGAGGTTTTGCGAAAGTACCACGAGGGGATCATTGCGCTCAGCGCCTGCCTGGCAGGAGCCGTGCCGCGTCTTTTGCAGCGCGGGATGTATGAGGAAGCAAAGGCAGAGGCGCAGAGGCATCTGGAGATTTTCGGGGAGGGCAATTATTTCCTGGAGCTGCAGGATCACGGTATTCCGGCGCAGAAATTAGTGAATCAGCAGCTGGTGCGGATGAGCAGGGAGCTTGGTATTCCGCTGGTGGCGACGAATGACGTGCATTATACCTATGAAGAGGATGCTTCTGCGCATGACATTCTGCTCTGCCTGCAGACCGGAAAAAAGCTTTCGGATGAGAACCGGATGCGCTATGAGGGCGGGCAGTATTTTGTGAAATCACCCGAACAGATGGCGGAGCTTTTTCCCTACGCGCCGGAAGCGCTTGAGAATACGCATAAAATCGCGGAGCGCTGCCATGTTGAAATCGAATTTGGCGTGACAAAGCTGCCGAGGTTTGATGTGCCGTCGCCTTATACCTCCTGGGAATATTTAAATAAGCTCTGCTCGGAAGGACTTATCAAACGCTACGGCGACCGCGCAGGGGAGATTCGTCCCCGTCTGGACTATGAGCTGTCCGTCATCCGGAAGATGGGGTATGTGGATTATTTTCTGATCGTGTGGGATTTTATTCACTATGCGCGGGAGCATGATATTATGGTGGGGCCAGGCAGAGGCTCGGCGGCCGGCAGCGTGGTGTCGTATACGCTGGAAATCACGCAGCTCGACCCGATCCGCTATAATCTGCTTTTTGAGCGTTTCCTGAACCCGGAGCGGGTTTCCATGCCCGATATTGACGTGGATTTCTGCTTCGAGAGGCGGCAGGAAGTGATTGACTATGTTGTGCGCAAATATGGCAAGGACCGTGTTGTGCAGATTGTAACCTTTGGCACACTGGCCGCGCGCGGGGTGATCCGCGATGTGGGCCGTGTGATGGATTTGCCCTATGCTCTTTGTGATTCGATTTCAAAGATGGTGCCCAAAGAGCTGGATATCACGCTGGACAAAGCGCTGGAGATGAGCCAGGAGCTGCGCAATGCTTATGAAACGGATGAGCAGGTTCATGCGCTGATTGATATGTCAAAACGCCTGGAGGGGCTGCCGCGGCATACCTCCATGCACGCGGCCGGTGTGGTAATCAGCCAGAAAAGCATGGATGAGTATGTGCCGCTTTCAAGGGCATCTGACGGTACGATTACGACTCAGTTTACGATGACGACAATCGAAGAGCTGGGACTTCTGAAAATGGACTTTCTGGGGCTGCGCACGCTGACCGTGATTCAGAACGCGGTGAAGCTTGCTGAAAAAAGCAGCGGTTTCTCAATTGACATTGACACGATTGATTTTAATGATAAGGCCGTCTATGACTCGCTGGCTACCGGGAAAACGGACGGAGTGTTTCAGCTGGAAAGCACGGGCATGAAAAATTTCATGAAGGAGCTGAAGCCGCAGAGCCTGGAGGATGTGATTGCCGGGATCTCGCTTTACCGTCCGGGTCCGATGGATTTCATACCTAAATATATTTACGGAAAAAACCATCCGGAAGACATTAAGTATGATTGCCCGCAGCTGGAGCCGATCCTGGAGCCGACCTATGGCTGTATTGTCTACCAGGAGCAGGTCATGCAGATTGTGCGTGACCTGGGCGGCTATACTTTGGGGCGCAGCGATCTTGTCCGCCGCGCGATGTCGAAGAAAAAGGCATCCGTGATGGCGAAGGAACGGCAGAATTTTGTTTATGGCAACAAGGAAGAGGACGTGCCGGGCTGTCTCGCGAATGGGATTGACGAAAAAACAGCGAATGCCATTTTCGATGAAATGACAGATTTTGCGCGCTATGCTTTCAATAAGTCGCACGCGGCGGCGTATGCGGTCGTGGCCTACCAGACCGCCTGGCTGAAATATTACTATCCGGTGGAATTCATGGCCGCGCTGATGACCTCTGTTATTGACAATCCAGGCAAGGTTGCGGAATACACGCTTACCTGCCGCCAGATGGGGATTGAGATATTGCCGCCGGATATCAATACCGGGGAGAGCGGGTTTTCCGTCGGCGTATTTGATGATTTGGAAGCTTCGGCAGAGACGTCGACCTCTGGGGAAAAGCCCGCCAGAAAATATAAGATTCGCTATGCGCTCAGTGCGCTTAAAAGCATTGGCCGTCCGGTGATTGACGGCATTGTGACGGAGCGGAAAAACGGCGGCGCTTTCCGGAGCCTGCAGGATTTCATTGAGCGGGTTTGCGGGAGCAAGGACGTCAACAAACGGACAATTGAGAGCCTGATTAAGGCCGGCGCGCTGGACTGCTTCGGCAATACGCGCAAACAGATGCTGATGGGCTATACGCGGATCATGGATCACGCGGCGGCGCAGAAAAAGGATTCTGTATCGGGACAGATGTCCCTGTTTGACCTGCTGGGTGAGGAAGATAAAAAAGAGTTCGAGATTCAGCTTCCGGATGTCGGAGAGTTTGATAAGGAGCAGCTTCTGGCGTTTGAAAAAGAGGTGCTTGGCATTTATGTCAGCGGACATCCTCTGGAACGGTATGAGGATAAATGGCGTGCCGCGATCACCAATGTCACCACGGACTTTCAGCTGGACGAGGAAACCAACCAGTCTGCTGTACAGGACAACAGTCGGGCAGTGATTGGCGGAATGATCTCAAATAAAACCGTCAAATATACAAAGACGAATAAAACGATGGCTTTTCTGACCCTGGAGGATCTGGTCGGTACTGTGGAGGTGGTTGTGTTTCCGCGCGACTATGAGACATATAACCAGTATCTGACGCCGGATAACAAGATCTTTGTGCGCGGCCGCGTCAGTTGCGAGGACGACCGGCCAAGCAAGCTGATCTGCGAGCGCGTCTGGCCGTTTGAGCAGGGACAAGGGCAAAATCCAGGACAAAATCTGGGAACGGCTCCTGGTATTTTATCGGGAGAAAAACATACACCGCAGCTGGGCAATTACGCGAATCATTCTGGCGATCAGAAAAGATGGGACACTGCCCAAAAACCCAGGGGAAATGGACGGGAACTCTGGGTGCAGTTTGCCGACAAACAGGAATACGCGCAGAAAGAAGGGCAGCTCTTCCAGATACTCCGCGAGAGCGAAGGCGAGGACTATGTCGTAATTTATGTGCGAAGCGAGCGTGCTGTGCGCAGGCTTGGCGCAAACTGGGCGATTGACGCGAACGAAGAGCTGGTAGATGGGCTGTGTTCGATCTTCGGGTCGGAAAATGTGAAATTTATGGAGAAAAAGCAAAATAAGTAAGACACGGAAAAGACCGTCACAGGACGGTCTTATTCATATCGCATCACTTCATCTTTTTGATTTATGAATCAGTATAGCGCATATGGGAGGTTATAAGAAATGACATCGCGCGTACAGGATATGACGGAGGGCAGACCTCTGAAGCTGATTATTCTTTTTGCGCTGCCGCTGATGGCAGGAAATGTGTTTCAGCAGCTTTATACGCTTGTGGACACTATGGTGGTGGGACAGGCGCTGGGAGTGAACGCGCTGGCGGCGCTGGGGGCGGCAGACTGGCTGAACTGGATGCTGCTGGGAATGGTGCAGGGGTTTGCCCAGGGCTTTTCGATTAAAATGGCGCAGCAGTTTGGCGCCAGGGAATACACCGCTTTGAGACGGACTGTGGCAAACTCAATTTTGCTGGCAGCACTCTTGGCGCTGGGATTACTTGCATTCAGTGAACTGCTGGCAAAGCCGGTGATGCTTCTTTTGCAGACGCCGGATGAGGTGATCGGCATGTCCGTTTTCTATCTGCGGATTATTTTTGCGGGAGTTCCCATCGTGATGGCCTACAATGTCCTGGCGTCGATCCTGCGGGCATTTGGGGATGGTCGGACGCCCCTGTACGCGATGGTGCTGGCGTCGTGTATCAATGTGGCGCTGGATCTTCTTTTCGTGCTTGGATTTGGCTGGGGAATCGGCGGAGCCGCCGTTGCGACGATTATTGCGCAGGCCTGTTCCGGGCTGTTTTGCCTGCGCGCGGTTCGCCGTGTGGGATTTCTGACCTTCAAAAGAGAGAATTTTCGTCTGGAAGCTGCCCTTTGCCGGAACCTGATGAAGCTGGGGCTGCCAATGGCATTTCAAAATTGTGTGATCGCGGTGGGAGGCATGATTGTCCAGGCTGTGGTAAATGGGTTTGGCGTATTGTTTATTGCAGGTTTTACTGCGACGAATAAGCTTTATGGTGTGCTGGAGATCGCGGCAACTTCCTTTGGCTATGCAATGGTGACTTATGTCGGACAGAATCTGGGGGCTGGAAAGGTGCAGCGGATTCGTGAGGGGATGCGCGCGGCGCTGACTGCGGCTATCGGTGTCTCCGTGGTGATTGGAGCAGCCATGCTGCTGTTTGGAAAACCGATTTTACGGCTTTTTATTTCCGGCACAGCCGAAGAAGTATCCACGGCGCTTGCGGTTGCTTATCATTACCTTTCAATCATGAGCATCTGCCTTCCGATTCTTTATATTTTGCACGTCACACGTTCCGCGCTGCAGGGGATGGGGGATACGGTGCGGCCGATGGTTTCCGGGATCGCGGAATTCGTGATGAGGACCGGCACCGCGATCCTGCTGCCGATGGCGATCGGAGAGAGCGGGATCTTTTACGCGGAGGTACTGGCATGGACGGGGGCGGATATCATACTGGTGATCAGTTACCTGACGCGGATGCGGCAGTTACAGCGTTCCTGACGCAAATTTTAGTGGAATATTAAGAAAGCATAAAGCAGTTAGCCCTTGCGGACTTCGTGCAAAATGGTTATAATCGAACAGAGTAGGGCGTTTTTATCGACTGGAGCAGATACGCCCATGCAAATTTGCCGAAGGATATTTGCATTGGAAATACGAAAGGAATCAGGAAGCCGGCTATTTGAACACACAGAGGAGATGGCGGCCATATTGATTTAGAAAATGATCTGAAAATAAGGAGACAGAGAACTATGGACTATCATTTTACAACCGTAAAAGAGCTGTACTGCGACCGTGACAGCTATATGAACAAAGAGATTACCGTCGGCGGATGGGTGCGCAGCATCCGGGATTCGAAGACGTTTGGATTTATTGTATTGCATGACGGTACTTTCTTTGAGACGCTTCAGATCGTGTATTCCGATCAGCTGCCGAATTTTGCGGAGATTTCAAAGCTGAATGTCGGCGCTGCCGTGATTGTCACAGGTACGCTGGTAGCGACGCCAAATGCGAAGCAGCCGTTCGAGATTCAGGCTGCCGCTCTTGAAGTGGAGGGCACTTCAACGCCGGATTATCCGATGCAGAAGAAGCGCCATTCGATGGAATATCTGCGGACCGTACCGCATCTTCGTCCGCGGACAAATACCTTTCAGGCGGTGTTCCGTGTGCGTTCGCTGATTGCGTATGCGATTCACACATTTTTCCAGGAGCGCGGCTTTGTTTACGTGCATACCCCTCTGATTACGGCGAGCGACTGTGAGGGAGCAGGCGAGATGTTCCAGGTGACGACTCTTGACATGAATAATCTCCCGCGGGATGACCAGGGCGCGATTGATTATACGAAGGATTTCTTTGGAACGGCGACGAATCTGACGGTGAGCGGTCAGCTTGACGTAGAGGCATTCGCGCAGGCTTTCCGGAATGTTTATACCTTCGGGCCGACGTTCCGCGCGGAGAATTCAAACACGGCGCGCCACGCGGCGGAATTCTGGATGATTGAGCCGGAGATTGCTTTTGCCGATCTGGATGACAATATGGAGCTGGCGGAATCCATGATCAAGTTCATCATCCGTTATGTCCTGGAAAATGCGCCGGAAGAGATGAATTTCTTCAACTCCTTTGTCGATAAGGGACTGCTGGACCGCCTGAATCATGTGCTGAATTCGGAATTTGGACACGTCACCTATACCGAGGCGGTGGAAATTCTCGAAAAGCACAATGACAAATTTGAGTATAAGGTATCCTGGGGCTGCGACCTGCAGACTGAGCATGAGCGTTACCTGACGGAGCAGATTTATAAGCGTCCGCTTTTTGTTACGGATTATCCGAAGGAGATCAAGGCATTTTATATGAAGCTGAACGAGGATGGCAGGACCGTCCGCGCGATGGACTGCCTGGTGCCGGGCATCGGTGAGATCATCGGCGGCAGCCAGAGAGAAGACAATCTGGACATCCTGACCGCCCGTATTGCCGAGCTTGGCATGAAGCCGGAGGACTATGCGTATTACGTAGACCTGCGCAAATACGGGTCAACCCGTCACTCCGGATTTGGCCTTGGCTTTGAGCGCTGCGTGATGTACCTGACAGGGATGTCCAACATCCGCGACGTCCTTCCGTATCCGCGGACCGTTGGAAACTTAGCGTAAGAAGTGATTGTGGGGCGCTAAACGTCCAGTGGACGTTCATTTAGCGCCGATCGAAGAAGGGTATAGATGCGAAGCACGGAGCAATCGGCTTTTACGTGGTAATGTTTTGAAAGTAATTAAGAGGATGGCATGAGCAGGATACTGGTTTTAGACAATGAAAAAGAAATTGCGGATGTGATTGGTCTCTATCTTCGCAACGAGGGCTACGAAGTAGAGCTGGCCTACTCCGGACGGGAGGCACTGTATAAGGTGGAACTGTCCCCGCCTGATCTGGCGCTGCTGGATGTGATGCTTCCGGATATTGACGGGTTTCGCGTCTTGCAGAAAATCCGCGAGAATTATAAATTTCCGGTGATTATGCTGACAGCGAAGACCGAATACACGGATAAGATTGCCGGACTTACGCTTGGAGCGGATGATTATATTCCAAAGCCTTTTAATCCGCTGGAGATGGTGGCGCGGGTGAAAGCGCAGCTTCGCCGTTACACGAAGTATAATGGCAACGGTGGGCAGACGTCAGATAATATTATCGATTTTTCCGGTCTTTTGCTGAACCGTGATACGCATGAGTGCTTTTTCAATGAGCGCGAGCTGACACTGACGCCGATTGAGTTTGATATCCTCTGGCTTTTGTGTGAGAATCGCGGGAAGGTGATCAGTTCCGAGCAGCTGTTCGAACAGATCTGGAAAGAAAAATATTTTAAAAACAGTAACAACACGGTGATGGTACATATCCGCCATCTGCGGGAAAAGATGGGCGATGGCACCCGAAAAAGCGACTTTATCAAAACAGTCTGGGGAGTAGGTTATAAGATTGAAAAATAGATATGGAAAATTAGCAGGAAAAATGATTCTTTTTGCCACTTTGGGCAGTATGTTGGTGGTAGCGGTCGGTTATGGGCTTCTGACGTTTTTCACGGACGGCGTCTTGCGGGAATATTTTCAGAAGCTGATTGTCCGCATCCTGCAGGCTGTGGGATTTTCAGCGGAGCGCGCCGCGTCCGGATATAACCGCCTGTTTGTAGAGGGAAAGCTGCTGTTTGTATTGGCGGGCTTTTTTGTCCTGTTTTTGCTGTGCTTTCTCCTGGCGGTACGAAAGATGACCCGGTATCTGAACCGGATCAGTGATGCGCTGGACAAAATTCAGGCGGACTCACCGGAGCCAATTGTGCTTCCTCCGGATCTGGAGCCGGTATCGGAGCAGCTGAACGCGCTGCAGCATAAGCTTTTGTACCGTGCACAGCAGGCAGCCCAGAGTGAGCAGCGCAAGAACGAACTGGTTGTCTGCCTTGCCCATGATCTGAAGACGCCGCTGACCTCCGTGACCGCGTATCTGACTATGCTGAATGAACATCCGGAAATGTCGGCGGAGGAACGGGCGAAGTACACGCGGATTACACTGGAAAAGGCGATTCGTCTGGAAGAACTGATGAACGAGTTTTTCGAGATCACAAGGTTCAACGCACAGGATATTGTGCTGGAAAAGCGGGAGATCAATCTTTCCATCATGCTGGAGCAGCTGGAGGATGAAAACGTTGGTCTTTTGAATAAAAAGAATATGACCTGTGTCGTAGATGTGCAGGAAGGACTGCTCATGCGGGGCGATCCGGACAAGCTTGCGCGTGTCTTTGATAATCTGTTGAAAAATGCGGCGGCGTATGGGAATGCCGGAACGGAAATTCTGATTCAGGCCCGCGGCGGCAGGGAAGGGATTACGATTGTCTTCACCAATGAAGGCCCGCAGATTCCACAGAAGAAGCTGGAGATGATTTTTGAAAAGTTTTACCGTGTTGACGATGGGCGTTCCAGCAAGACGGGCGGCGCGGGTCTGGGGCTTGCGATCGCGAAACAGATTGTGGAGCTGCATGGCGGAGTGATTTCAGCAGTCAGCGACAGCAAAAACACCCGGTTTATCGTGAATATGCCCGCAGAAACGAAGACAGTGGAGGGGGAAAAGAATGAAACGAAAGGATGGAAACGGCGGAAGGGATAACGGCGAAAACTATGAGTCAGGGAGCGGCTATAGTGAGAGCTATGGTTCGAATACCTATGATGGATATTATGACAATTCGAATGGAAGCGGGGGATATAACGGATATTACGACGATTCAGTCCGGAACGACGGCGGATACTACGGCGGGACGAACGGAAATGGCGGATACTATGACGGTGTGACTGAAAATGGCGGCGGATACTACGCTGGTTCGACCGGAAGCAGCGGGAATGGTAGCAATTCTAAAAAGCCGCCTGAAAAAAAGAAAAGCCATGTGGGCGATGTGATCAGTATCATTGTAATGGCGGCGGCCTTCTACGTATTTGTATTTGCCGGATATAAGCTCTATGGTTATTACAGAGAATATAAAAAAGCGGACGACGAATACGCAAATCTGGCGACCTATACCGTAGATGAGACGGAAACTGAGGATCTGGATGAACTGGAATCAGAAGTGGAAGCGGCTCTGTTAAGCGGCGAATCCACAGTAGGCAATATCCAGAGTATCAGCGGGCGCGAAGTCAAAACGGTAGAAGTGGGGGAAGAGGAAGTGACCCTTCCGGTCATGGTAAACCCGATTGATTTTGAGTCGTTAAAGGAGGTCAATTCCGACATTGTCGGCTGGCTGAAAATCCGCGCGATTGATCTGAGCTATCCGGTTGTGCAGGGGGAGGACAATGATTATTATCTTCACCAGTCCTTCGAGCAGGAGTATCTGTTTGCGGGCTGCCTGTTTGTAAACTATGAGAATGAGAGCGACTTCAGCGACCAGAATACGATTATTTACGGACATAATATGAAAAACGGCTCCATGTTTGGTTCTCTGAAAAAGTTCCGGGATGAGGAAGTTTTTGCAAAAAGCAAGTATTTCTGGATATTTACAGAGGACATCATTTACCAGTATCGTATTTTCTCGGCGAGAGTAGTGAACAGTGTGGGGCAGCCTTACCAGATTGTTTTTACGGAGGAAGAATTTGAAGATTTCCTGACGACGGCGATGGAAAATTCTGAGGTAGACAACAGCACCGTATCTGTGTCGACAGACGATAAGGTAGTGACACTGTCTACCTGCACCGGAGACTCCTCAACACGCTTTATTGTCCAGGGTAAGCTTGTGCAGATGTACGCATCAAAGTAAGGATCATGCAGAATGGCAGCAACGACCGTTTTCGTTGCAATAGATGAAAAAACGGAGAAAGAAGGGATAACATGACCGGAGCTGAACAGCTGCAGCAAATCATTGACAATACGGATAATATTGTATTTTTCGGGGGCGCGGGAGTCTCTACGGAGAGCGGAATCCCGGACTTCCGGAGCGTAGACGGACTTTATCATCAAAAGTATGATTACCCGCCGGAAACGATACTGAGCCATACCTTTTTTGTGCGTCAGACAAAGGAGTTTTACCGGTTTTACCGGGACAAGATGCTGGTACTGGACGCAGAGCCGAATGCGGCGCACAGAAAGCTCGCTGAGCTTGAGGCGTGCGGGAAGCTGAAAGCGGTCGTAACGCAGAATATTGACGGCCTGCACCAGAGAGCGGGAAGCAAAAAAGTGCTGGAGCTGCACGGAAGCATTCACCGCAATTATTGCCAGCGCTGCCATAGAAGCTACAGCGGAGAGGCTTTGCAGAAGCTTTTTGACGAGGGGCAGGATGTGCCTCGCTGCACCTGCGGAGGTGTGATCAAGCCAGATGTTGTGCTGTATGAGGAAGGCCTCGATTCGCAGACGATGCGGGAATCCATTTCCTGTATTTCAGAGGCGGACGTGCTGATTATCGGAGGTACTTCACTTGCTGTCTATCCCGCGGCAGGGCTGATCGATTATTTTAGCGGCAGTCACCTGGTCGTGATTAATATGGCGCCGACCCCGCGCGATCGGCAGGCGGATCTGCTTATCCAGGAGAAGATCGGGGCGGTACTTGGGGCGATACAGTAGCCTGTATCTCTATCTGTGATTACAGACAGAATGTTCGCAGCTGTCGGGGATGAACTCCGATAAGACATTTTCGGGACAGAAAGGGGAGCCGCAGCGAGAATTTTATGTTTATGCTGAGGGAGTAGAATATGGATTTCGAAGTAGGCGATATTGTGAAATTAAAGAAAAAGCATCCCTGCGGCAGCCAGGAATGGGAGGTTCTTCGCGTGGGTGCGGATTTTCGGCTGAAATGCTCCGGCTGCGGGCACCAGATTATGGTTCCCAGGAAGCTTGTGGAAAAAAATGTAAGAGCTGTAAAAAAAGCTTGAATTTATCCGGATCCTGTGCTAGAATCATCAGCTGTGATATATTTCCTTGCTCCTTGCATATCTGGCAGGAAAACGATATTTCCCGCTACGGTCAGGGGGCCAAAAGACCATAAGGAGGTGCGAAAAGCATGAACAAGTATGAATTAGCAGTAGTTGTCAGCGCAAAACTTGAAGACGAGGACAGAGCTGCCACCATCGAGAAAGTGAAAGATGTGATCACTCGTTTCGGCGGGACAGTGACGGAAGTAGAAGAGTGGGGCAAGAAAAAGCTCGCTTATGAGATCAGAAAGATGCGTGAAGGATTTTACTACTTCGTTCGCTTTGAGGCTGATGCAACATGTCCGGCGGAAGTTGAGAAACGTGTCCGCATTATGGAAGATGTCATCAGATATTTATGCGTTAGACAGGATGCATAGATAAAAGAGAGGTATATATTATGAATTAAGTCCTCTTAATGGGACGAGTGACCCGAGCTCCGGAAGGACGGTAGTCCGCAGGGGAGAATTCCTCCGCATACGCAAGATACACGCTCGCGGTAGACCGCAGATTTCGCCGTGAGGGAAACAATGACCAGCAGACTGCAGATTTCATCAGCTGTGTTGTGTTTGGCAGAGGCGCTGAGTTCGCTGAGAAATATCTTCGCCAGGGCACGAAAATTGTGGTGACGGGTCGGATTCAGACGGGCAGTTATACGAACAGAGATGGCCAGAAAGTCTATACCACAGACGTAGTCGTTGAGGATCAGGAGTTTGCCGAGAGTAAGGCGGCAGCTTCCGGAGCATCTTCAGGCGGATACCAGAGACCGGCTCCGCAGTCAGCAGCTCCGATGCCGTCTGAGGCGTCCGCCGGCGACGGATTCATGAATATTCCGGACGGGATCGACGAAGAACTCCCGTTCAGCTGATGAGCCGATGCGGCTGTACAGGCAGAGGATAGCCGCAGGCAGTAAAAGGAGGAATAAAGCAATGGCTTATAATAAAGAGAGAGGCGATGCGCCGATGAAGAGACGCGGCGGCGCGGTTCGCAGAAGGAAAAAGGTTTGTGTTTTCTGCGGAAAAGACAATGAGATTGATTACAAGGATGTCAATAAACTGAAGAGATATGTTTCCGAGAGAGGCAAGATCCTTCCGAGAAGAATCACCGGAAACTGCGCAAAGCATCAGCGTGCGTTGACAGTAGCGATCAAGCGTGCCCGTCATGTGGCTCTGATGCCATATGTGCAGGATTGATTCCCGTGAAGCAACGAGCCAAGCAGCCGTGCTTGCACGGATATTTGACTGAATCAGCAGAAAAATAAGAGAGGAAAGCCCGCATGTCAGTTTAAGATATGCGGGTTTTACTTTATTTTTTTCTTTCCCTGTGCGTGACTTTGTGGTAAACTGTCCGTATGTCGTTGCTGCTCACAGTTCAGCCACAGGCACCTGCTGCGTGGTCAGGACCTGAATTGTACGAAGAGTTGGATGCCGCCCGGCGCGGACAGAAAACGCAGTGGCAGCAGCTATGTGGTACTGACAGAATGGATTGGATTTTCCTACGCTGCTCTGAAATACGGAGCAGAGATTTGATAGTTTAGGAAAGAAGCGTGTAACTGTGAGGATGCAAGGTTACAGGTTAGACAGGAAGGAACAGATGCTATGAATGAGGAGAAAGCGCGCAGTAAGATTCAGCTGCGATACAGCGGGAAAATTTTGCGGCACTGGTACTGGTGCATATTGTTATGCCTGCTTTTGCTGTGTCTGACAGCGGGTGTTTTGTATGTGGATACGCTGGCAGGGTGCATTGTCGGAGGCTTTTCCATTGTACTTTACCTGACGATTGTGGCACTGGATATTTATTACCGGCCAAAGGTTCTTCTGGAGCTGCTGGACTTTTCTCAGCGGTTTGGCGGTGTGGAGAAGGACATCCTGGATGGGATGATGATTCCTTACGGGTTTGTGCTGCCGGACGGACGGATTGCCTGGATGAATGAGAAACTGTGCGGGATGACAAAGCGGGGCAGCGACTGTCACAAAAACATTTCTTCTGTTTTTCCGGAGCTGACGGCAGCGGAATTTCCCCGTGAGGGAGAGGAAACGAAGAAGGAAATTGATTATGAAAACCGGAAATACCGGGTGGTAATGAAGCGGATTTTGCTGCACGATGTTCTGGATCGGATGGATATTGCAGAACTGGAGGATAAAAATTGCAGCGTGATTGGCCTTCATTTTCTGGATATCACGGAGCTGGCCCGCCTGCAGCAGGAAAACTATGAGCAGAAAGCGGCGGTCGGACTTTTGTATGTGGATAATTATGATGAGGCGATGGACAGTGTCGAGGATGTTCGGCGCTCCATGCTTGGCGCTCTGGTGGAGCGGCGGATTACGAAATATGTTATTTCAGCAGGCGGACTGATAAAGAACCTGGAAAAGGATAAGTATCTTCTGGTGATGAACCGGGTGAGCCTGCAATCGCTTGTGGATGACCGCTTCTCCCTGCTGGAGGATGTCAAGACGGTCAATCTGGGCAATTCCATGAATGTGACAGTCAGCATTGGCGTGGGTACAGATAACGGTAACTATACAGACAATTATGAGGCGGCTCATGTGGCGATTGAGATGGCTCTTGCCCGTGGGGGAGATCAGGCTGTGGTTAAGGATCGGGATAAGATCTCGTATTATGGCGGTAAGACACAGCGCTCGGAAAGCAATACCAGAGTGCGCGCGCGAGTCAAAGCACAGGCGCTGCGCGAACTGATCGGCGCACGGGAGCGGGTGATTGTCATGGGACACAAGAATACGGACATAGATTCCCTGGGAGCCTGTGTGGGTGTCTGCTGTGCGGCGATGCATTCAGACAAACCGGTACACATTGTACTGGGAGACGTTACGGCTAGTATCCGTCCCTGGGTGAATTCGCTGAAGGACAACATTGAATATTCAGAAGGTGTTTTTGTAAATCATGAGCAGGCGATTCAGCTGGCTAATGAGAATACGGTGGTAGTTGTTGTGGATACGAACCGTCCCAGCATGGTAGAATGTGAGGAACTGCTGTATCTGACCAGAAATATTGTTGTCCTGGATCATCACCGTCAGGGTACAGATAAGATTGAGAACGCGGCGCTTTCCTACATTGATCCGGCGGTGTCCTCCGCCTGTGAAATGATTACAGAGATTATGCAGTATTATGAGAACGGTATCCGGCCGAAGCCTTATGAGGCGGACTGTATCTATGCCGGCATCATCATAGACACGAATAACTTTATGGCAAAAACCGGCATGCGTACCTTTGAGGCGGCCGCGTACCTGCGCCGATTTGGTGCGGATGTGACGAGAGTGCGGAAGGTCTTCCGCAATGACATGGATACCTATAAGGCGCGAGCGGAAGCCGTGCGCCATGCGGAGCTTTTTATGGACAGCTATGCAATCAGCATCTGCCCGAGCCAGGGGCTTGAAAGCCCTACCGTCGTCGGTGCGCAGGCGGCGAACGAGCTGCTGAATATTATTGGCGTCAAGGCATCGTTTGTGCTGACGGATTACAGTGATAAAATTTTTATCAGCGCACGTGCAATTGACGAAGTAAATGTGCAGATTATTATGGAACGCCTGGGCGGAGGCGGCCATATGAATATCGCGGGAGCGCAGCTGACCGGGGTAGACGTGGATCAGGCGCGCGTGATGCTCAAAGAGGTACTGACCCAGATGACGAAAGAAGGCGCGATTTAGCAAACTGTATTGGTGAAACAGGCAGAATGTACATGGGAATTGCAATACAGTCTGCCGGCCGCCGATCCGGCCGGTAAGAAAGCAAAACAGCGGAAAGGGGAATTATCATGAAAGTTATATTATTACAGGATGTAAAATCACTTGGCAAAAAAGGACAGGTGGTAGATGCGAATGAGAGCTACGCGAGGAATGTGCTTTTGAAAAAAGGCCTGGCCAAAGAAGCAACTGGCGGGAATCTGAATGACCTCAAGCTTCAGAAGGCGAACGCGGAAAAGCTTGCAAAGGAAGCTCTGGAGACGGCACAGAAAATCGGCAGCGAGATAAAAGGTAAGGAGATTCGTGTGGCGGTCAAGGCGGGAGAAGGAGGCCGGGTATTCGGGTCAGTTTCTTCTAAGGAGATCGCAGAGGAAGTGCAGAAGCAGCTGGGATATGAGATCGACAAAAAGAAAATCGTCCTGGAGGCTCCGATTAAGGCGCTCGGTGTGACTCAGGTGTCCATCCGCCTGCACTCGAAAGTGACGACAGAGATCCTGGTACATGTAGTAGAAAAATAGCTGACTGTTCCGTGTTTTTACGAAAAGCAGAGAAAACCATTGGAAGGGGAAGATGCAGTGGAAGAGACAGAAGCTTTGTTAAAGCGGGTAATGCCGCACAGTACAGAGGCGGAGCAGTCGGTGATAGGAGCCATGCTGATGGACAGCGACGCTGTGACTGCGGCTTCGGAGATGCTGACTGCGGATGATTTTTACCAGAAGCAGTATGGCATTCTGTTTGACGCGATGGTGGAGCTTTATGGAGAAAATCAGCCCATTGATCTCATTACCCTGCAGAATCGTCTCAGAGAAAAGGATGTGCCGCCGGAGATCAGCAGCATGGAGTTTGTGCAGGGGCTGCTGAGCATGACCTATACATCTGCGAATATCAGGGGCTACGCGCAGATTGTTGCGGAAAAAGCGCAGATGCGCCGTTTGATTAAGATGAGCGAAGAGATCGCCGCGGCCTGCTATGCCGGGAAAGATAATGTTGAGGTCATTATGGAGGATACGGAAAAGAAAATGTTTCAGGTCCTCCAGCGAAAGTCCGGCGATGATTTTACACCGATTAAAGAAATCGTTCTGAATGCCCTGGATAAGATCGAGGCGGCGAGCCGTACCAAGGGAAGCGTCACAGGCCTTGCGACCGGTTTTATTGACCTGGATTATAAGACGTCTGGTTTTCAGCCCTCTGACCTTCTGCTGATCGCGGCCAGACCGTCCATGGGAAAGACCGCGTTTGTTCTGAATATTGCGGAATATATGGCATTTCATAACAATCTGACAGTGGCAGTTTTCAGCCTGGAGATGTCGAAGGAACAGCTGGTGAACCGCCTTTTTGCGATGGAGTCCAGGGTAGAGTCTCAGGCGCTTCGTACGGGAAACCTGAACGACAGCGAATGGGCAAATCTGATTGAGGCAGCCGGGACAATTGGACGTTCAAATCTGATTATTGACGACACTCCGGGCATTTCTGTGTCAGAGCTGCGAAGCAAGTGCCGAAAATATAAGCTGGAATATAATCTCGATATCATCATGATTGACTATCTGCAGCTGATGACTGGCAGCAGACGCGCGGATTCCAGGCAGCAGGAGATTTCCGATATTTCCCGTTCTCTGAAAGAGATTGCCAGGGAACTGCAGGTGCCGGTTGTGGCGCTTTCTCAGCTTTCCCGCGCAGTAGAACAGAGACCGGATCATCGGCCGATGCTTTCCGATCTGAGAGAGTCCGGCGCAATTGAGCAGGACGCGGACGTCGTGATGTTTATTTACCGCGATGATTATTACAACCATGACACACAGAAAAAGGATGTCGCGGAGATCATTATCGCGAAACAGAGAAACGGTCCGATCGGGACGGTTGAACTGGCATGGCTGCCGCGATTTACGAAATTTGCAAATATGAAGAAGTAACGGCGCGGCAGAAAAGTGTGCTTTTGTCTGGTTCTATGGAAATTTCCTCATGCATATACTATAGGAAACGACATTCGTCGTGCATCAAATGTGATGGTAATGGGCTATCCGCAAATGGTATGGGATGAGCGCATGCCGATTTTGTTATTTGCAGGTGTTTTGGGCTGTAATGCCGTATGTCGGAATATACAGGGAGTGTGCTTTGTATGAGGGAATGTGAAGGTACAGGACAGGAGTATTATACGGTTTCAGAGGCGGTGCAGCGATGCGGGGTGCCCTCGCATGTGCTGCGCTACTGGGAGGATGAGCTGCGGCTGCCGATCAGGCGGACGGCGCAGGGACATCGGGTATATAGTGAGAAGGATCTTGCCGTTTTTGCGAAGGTGAAGGAACTGAAGGAGAAAGGGATCCAGTTAAAGGCGATCCGATTGCTGCTGGAGGATTCGGATGAGGGGCATAGTCTGGAGAAGCTTTTGGGGGAGAAGATAGAAGCGGCGGGCGCAAGGCCGGCCGAGCCTGGTGCGGAGTCAGATGAATCAGATGTAACCTTTGTTTCGGTGCCAAATATATCAGCTTTTGCATCGGAAACAGAGATCGGGGAGAAAAATACCTGGACGGACAGACGGGAAGATGAGAACACAGGGGCAGGCGGATGCGAGGATGAAAGCTGTCAAAGTGCTGAAGAGTATGGAAATTATGAGATTATTCCAACGGCTGAGGCGGATAATTACCGGCGGTTTGAGGAGATGCTTCGCAGTCTGATCGGTGAGGTGGTGGCGGAGCAGAATGAAAGGCTGGAACGTACACTTTCGGAGAGAATTCATGAGGAGATGGAGGATTTGTACATACAGCTGCAGCAGGAGGAGGCCAGACGAGAGGCCGCTGCGGCAGAAAACCGGACATTCTGTACTGCGCAAAAGGAGGGAATCCTGCGGCGTATTCAAAGGATTTTGAGCAGATGAAGCCTGTAAGATCGGGCAGGAGGCGGCTTGCCGAGTCCTGCTCGTCCGCGCGGGCTGCGTCCGGCGATAGCCGGAAAATTCCTCTTGCAGCCCTGTGCATAAAAAAGAGCTTCCACTTTAAAACAGCGGAAGCTCTTTTCACTTCTTATGTATTCCGGTAACAGTCAGGCCGAGGGGCTTTGGCTGCGTCCTCTGGAATCTTACTCAGCGGAGATAGCTCCTGTCGGACAGACGGACTCGCAGGTACCGCATTCAAGACAAGCATCCGGATCGATTACATACTTGCCGTCTCCCTCAGAAATAGCCTCAGCCGGGCACTCACCTGCGCAGGTTCCGCAAGCTACACACTCATCAGAAATTACGTATGCCATGTTTTTTTCCTCCTTTTGGAATGATTAGTGAATTACGAAGATTCCCTTTGGAATCTTTGCTTTATTCTAATACAAAACAGCAAAATAGACAAGCCTAATCTGAAATTTGCCGTGTTTTTTTACAAGGACATGAAAACGCGGCAGGGTTGTTTCATGAAGAAAATTTAAACTTGGGAAAAACGTAGATTTTATCGA
>JAJPXX010000074.1:12575-20559 GCA_021205225.1 Lachnospiraceae bacterium | reverse complement strand
ACTGAATTCCACTTGTACCCCCGAGTTGTGGAATTTAAATTTTCATTTCACCGAAAATTTAAAAATTGAAAAAATTTGAAAAAAGGTGTTGACAGATCAGCAAAGATGTAGTATAGTATCCATTGTTCGACGGACAGAGATACAGGGTTGAACGAAAACAAAATATGCGCGAGTGGCTCAGTGGTGGAGTACTGCCTTGCCAAGGCAGGGGTCGCGGGTTCGAATCCCGTCTCGCGCTTTTCAGAGAAAGGTTCAAGATAGTCTTGAATCTTTTTTTGTCCAATAGGAAAGCTCTCTGAACTTCCCTATTGGACAAAAACCCTCCGGGGATGCACAGCCGCGCTAGAAGGATCTGCCTGCTTACGCAGACGCGCGGCAGCGCGGGAATCCTGCAAAGCGGGATTCTATTTAAAAAGTTTAGAACAGCATATGGCAGTAAATCTGTAAGAAAGGAAGGGAACTTGAAAAGTGAGCCAGATAGTAATACCTGAGAGCTATTGCTCCTGTTTAAATACTTATGATACACAGGAAGCGATCGGCATGATTAAGAACCTGATGCAGAGCAAGCTTTGCATGGCACTGAAACTGAAACGGGTGACGGCTCCGCTGTTTGTGGATCCGGCTACCGGATTGAATGACGATCTGAATGGCGTGGAACGGCCGGTTTCTTTTGAAATACCGGACGCCGGAGTCAATGTCCAGGTAGTCCATTCTCTTGCAAAGTGGAAGCGTATGGCGCTCTATCGCTACGACTTCCATGTAGGAAATGGTTTGCTTTGCGACATGAATGCCATCCGCCGGGATGAGGAGCTTGACAATCTTCATTCCGCTTATGTAGACCAGTGGGACTGGGAGAAAATTATCACGGCGGAGGATCGGAATTTTGATTATCTGAAAATGACGGTGAAGCGGATCGTGGAGTCCATCTGCAACACGCTGGATGAGGTAAAGTACCGCTATGAGCAGCTTGACACAGAGCTGTGCCGCGAGATTTCTTTTATCACGTCTCAGGAACTGGAAGATCTTTATCCGGACATGACGCCTAAGGAACGCGAGAATGCTTATGCGAGAGAAAAAAAGACGATTTTTATTATGCAGATCGGAGATCTGCTGAAATCCGGCATTCGGCATGATGGACGCGCTCCGGATTACGATGACTGGAAGCTGAATGGCGATCTGCTTTTCTGGCATGAGCCGCTGCAATGTGCGCTGGAGGTCTCTTCTATGGGGATTCGCGTAGACGCAAAATCACTTGACGAGCAGCTTACGAAGGCCGGATGTGATGAGAGAAGAGCGCTTCCTTTCCATCAGATGCTTCTGGAAAATAAGCTTCCGCTGACGATAGGAGGAGGCATTGGCCAGTCGCGGATCTGTATGCTTCTTCTGAAAAAAGCCCATGTCGGCGAGGTACAGGCAGGTATCTGGGATGAGGGGACTATGAAAGCCTGCCGTGAGGCGGGAATTGAGATTTTGTGATGTACAGCACACGGACGCATGAGGAATGGCTGCTTCGCAGCCTTGCGTCCGGCGCAAAGTATGACGATTTACGTCGTTTACTGTAATAGGGTTTTTAACAAATGGAATCGAAAACAGATTCATCCATGATTTCGCTGCCCTGTATATTTGCCAGATCGCTAAAGTGGATTTCCCGGATGATTTCACCCTTTTCCCCCTGGATGCCAGTGGCGATGCGCAGGACCTGATATGCGGGATCGAATCCGGCAACTTTACCAGTGAGCGTGACATAGTACCCATTTTCCCCATCCGGGTCATCCGGCTCAAAGTAAACTATGGTTACTTCCATCCCGGCTTTCACCTGTGCAAGCTTGCCGGAGAGGATATCCATCTCCTCTTCGGATAATTCGATGCGGGCAGTACGCAAAAGCTTCCCCGCTTCTTTCCCCAGGCGGTCGCCGTGCCCGCGCAGAGGCGCAAAGGGCGCAAAAATCTTTGCCCGCTCTGCGAGGGACATTTTCGGATGTCTGCGGTAGATGGAAGGGTCTGCGGGCCAGCTCTTATTTATGATGTCTTTGTATTTTTCTTCTGAAGTGGTCATGGTTCTATGCTTTATGCCCTCCGATCTGTCCATTTCGCTCCCGCATGGTCGCGCCTTCTTCGAAGTTCGTACCTTTCAGGATGGCATTTTTGCCGTAACGCCGCTTGATCGAGGCAACGGCTGCCTGTAATTTTTTCTCTTTTTCCTGTTTTTCCACATCGGTAAACAGATCCAGCTGGAACACGCCTTCATCTGGGACGACATGTCCGGCAGCGATGGTGATTTTGCGGACAGTCAGGCTGCGGTCGGCAATTTTTTCGAAAATCCCGACAGCGGCGTCAAGGATAACGGAGCCAAGATTAGTCGGAGCGGCGAGCCGACAGCTTCCGTGCGCCGGTTTGGGGACGAGACGCCCGTAGTGGTCGGTCTTTATGTCGCCGTAATACGTTCCCTTGTCAACATTCTCGCGGTCATAGGAGATGTCCAGAGTCAGCAGATCCGTCACCAGCCCTTTTTCCACAAGCTGGAGAACCAGACTGTCCGCCATTTCCCGGATAATGATCCTGGCCCGATCATACGGATAGGGTTCGGAGAGTACCTGTCCTTCCGAGATGCTGTTGTTGTCCGTTTTGTAATTTTTGATATGTTCCATCGTGACCGGTTCAATGCCCCAGGCATGGTCAAGGAGTATTTCTGCGTCGATTCCAAACGTCTTATAGAACCATTCAGGATCATTCCGGCTCTCCCTTGCGATCTCTCCCATTGTGTAAAGATAGTGCTTTTCCAGCTTTCTCGCAGTCGCTCTGCCAACCCGCCAGAAATCGGTCAGCGGCTGATGATCCCACAGCTTTGCCCGATAGTTGTATTCGTCAAGCTCCGCGATTCGTACTCCGTCTTTGTCGGCCGGGACGTGTTTTGCCACAATGTCCATCGCGACTTTCGCGAGGTACAGATTCGTACCGATGCCAGCCGTAGCTGTGATGCCGGTTGCGTAAAGAACCTCCCGGATCATGGTCATCGCCAGCTCGTGCGCCGTCATCTGATAGGTAGAAAGGTAGGCAGTTGCGTCAATGAAGACCTCGTCGATGGAGTAGGAAAAAATATCCTCCGGGGCGACATATTTCAGGTAAATACTGTAAATCTGCGCAGATGTTTCAACATACAGCTTCATTCGTGGCGGGGCAATGATGTAGGAAAGCTCCAGCCAGGGGTCTTTTTCCAGGGCCTCCGCGTCCCAGGAAGCCATAGTGAATTCCGCTTCCGGATTATGGCTGATGCGGCGAAGCCGGGCGAGTCTTGCGGCGTTGACTTCCTTTACTTTTTGTATGACCTCAAACAGTCTGGCCCGTCCGGGGATGCCGTGTGCTTTAAGGGAAGGAGAGACGGCAAGACAGATGGTCTTTTCCGTCCGTGACGCATCCGCTACCACCAGATTTGTTGTCAGCGGGTTCATCTGACGGTTCGCGGCTTCACAGCTGGCAAAATAGGATTTCAGGTCGATCGCAAGAAAAGTGCGCGCGGACGGTAAATTTGCGGGCATAGGAAAGCTCTCCTTTGCTGTTTGTATATAAAACGCGTTACATCGTTTACAGTCATTATCATAGCATAAAATCTGACATTTTGGGAGAGATATTTGCTGGAAGCGTCCCGATATGGCGTAGACATGGATCAGAGCAAGCTGATAACAGTAAAAACGGAATACAGATAAAATATTGGACGGGTATGAACAAAACAGGGGAAGGAAAGAGAGGGAAACAGATGAAATTCCACATAAGAGGGAAAAGAGTCTGGTCAGGAGCCTAACCTGCCAGAACCAGCCTCTTATGACCTGTTTCTGTGGCGGCTTCCTTGCCGGGATATGCTTTTGGTTCTTTTTTCTTTTGCTTCGCAGGCTCTGGCAGGTCTGCCGTGTTATAGCGGATCAGGTCTGTGACATATTGAAGAACCTCTGGTTCCTGCCCCTTTGAAGAAACGCACGTTTCGAAATAATCCTTTGCGACCCGCTGCCTGTCATGGTTACCCAGAATCAGGTATCTTCGCTGTATGTTGCATTCAAGACAGATGACGGGGCTGTCATCCTTTGGAAAGAGCGGTACGGATGCGTGCGGATTTTGAATTCGTGTACCACAGATGCTACATCGCATAGCCATTCATCTCCTTATTTGCTTTTCAGAGAGAGTATCACATTTTTCTGTCAATGACAATTGCCATTTTCAACAAAAATATGAAAAAATGCAGGAAAAATGTGAAAAAATATCAGATTATTTCCGCATGATCTTCAGCGTGATTTGCGCCATCTCCTCCGGACTTTCCTTTGCCCCCTCCGCGAGAGAATGCGTCAGCAGCGAGAACAGCCCTCCGGCCTCAAACCGGACTGCATATTCTGCTTCCGGCTGCTTATTTTCCCCGGAATGAATTGCCCCATATAAAAAGTCTGTAAATACGGAAAAACAGTCAATCAAAAGATTCATTAAGTGCGCTTGTTCGAGAAGCTCAGTCAGCTTGCTGTGTTCCTGAAACCAGGTGAAAAAGAGGAAAAGTGCCTGTTCCTCGTTTCCCTGGGAATCCGAGACTATTTGCTGTGCAACTTTCCGGAAGTGCTGCACCAGAATATCTTCTTTAGAAGAATAGGTGCGGTAGTAAGTCATGCGGGATATCCCGGACTTCCTCGCAATGTCTGTGACTGTGATGTACTTGTATTCTTTTTGCTCCATTAGAAGCGTCAGCGCGGTAAAAATGCAATCCTTTGTTGATTCCTTGTCCTGGCCCATTACGCAAAATCCTTTCTGATTTATATTGTTTTACTCTACGAAAAAGATGTGCATATTTTGTGTTCGAATTGCGAAGAAAATGTCAAAACAGACAGGTATGTAACGAAATGGGTGACAGCATTTTTTCGTTTAGAAAGGTTAGAAAAAATTAATGAACATATATACGAAAAATGTAACAATACGGGATTTGACGGCTTGATTTTCTATTTACAGAAAGCTATACTTCTGTAGAGATGAAAAGGAAGAATCATTGGAGGAAACGAAAGTGGGCAAAGTAATAGGAATTGATCTTGGAACAACAAACAGCTGTGTATCAGTAGTCGAGAATGATCAGCCGGTTATTATCCCTAACCCGACCGGAGGGCGAACAACGCCAAGTGTGGTGGCGTTCTCTAAAAATGGGGAACGTCTGGTTGGCGATGCGGCGCGGAGGCAGGCGGTGACGAATTCCGCACGGACAATTACGTCGGTCAAAAGGCATATGGGGTCGGATTGGGATATTCGGATTGACGGGAAGCAATATAAGCCGCAGACGATCAGTGCGATGATACTGATGCAGCTGAAAAAAGACGCGGAGGATTTTCTCGGTGAGAGCGTAACGGAAGCTGTGATTACGGTACCGGCATATTTTAACGATATCCAGAGACAGGCGACGAAGGACGCGGGACGCATCGCGGGTCTGGATGTCAAGCGTATCATTAATGAGCCGACGAGCGCGGCGCTTTCTTACGGTCTGGATCACGGCGAGGCGCAGAAGGTCATGGTTTACGATCTGGGCGGCGGTACGTTTGATGTCTCAATCATTGAGATTGGAGAGGGATTGATTGAAGTCCTTTCGACATCGGGAGATAACCATCTGGGCGGCGATGATTTTGATGAACGCGTATCAGACTGGCTGGTCGCGGAGTTTAAGTCGGAGTACCGGGTGGATATTAAACACGATTTTGCCGCGATGCAGCGTATCAAAGAGGCGGCGGAGCAGGCAAAAAAGGAACTCTCTACCTCAGAAACAACGAATATTGTGCTTCCGTATCTGACACAGGTGAAGGGAGAAGCGGTTCATCTGGAGCGTACACTGACAAGAAGTAAATTTAATGAGCTGACGGCAGATCTGGTCCGCCGCACAGAGGTGCCGGTGCAGACCGCACTTTCAGATGCGGGAATTACTGCGGCACAGCTGGGGCGCGTGCTTCTGGTCGGCGGTTCTACACGAATCCCGGCAGTGCAGCAGAAGGTATTTCAGCTGACCGGAAAGGAACCGTCCAAAAATATCAACCCGGACGAGTGCGTGGCGCAGGGAGCTGCGATCCTGGGGAGTACGCTGCAGGGGAATTCTCTGATGGCTGCAGACACCGGTATGAACCTGCTGCTGATGGATGTCACGCCATTAAGCCTGTCGATTGAAACAGTGGGCGGTGTGGCGACGCGGCTGGTGGAGCGCAATACAACCGTGCCATACCGTTATTCGCGCGTATTTTCAACAGCAGCGGCCTATCAGCGCGATGTGGAGATCAACGTCCTGCAGGGCGAGCGGACAATGGCGCGCGACAACAAATCCATTGGAAAATTCCGTCTCAAAGGTATTCGCCGTGCTCCGGCAGGAGTGCCGCAGATCGAGGTGACTTTTGATATTGACGCGAATGGGATTCTGAAGGTCTCTGCGAAAGACCTCGATACCCAGAAGGAGCAGTCGATCACGATCACGGCGGATGACCGTATGTCCGAGTCCGAGATTCAGCAGGCAATTTTTGAGGCGCAGGCTTATGCCGGGCAGGATGACCAGAGACGGGACGCGATTGAGATCACCAGTGAAGCGCAGAGCCTTCTGGCAAAAGCGCAGCAGGCGTACAAGGAGCGCAAAAAGGATCTGGACAAGAATGCGTCCAAACAGATCAAGAATGACTGTAATGCGCTGCAGAAAGCGCTTTCTAAATTCCGGCTGGACAAGATGACGGATCAGGATCTGGAAAATGTAAAGACAGCGAAAGAAGCGCTGGAGCGGTCAAGCTCGCAGTACCTGGGGATGTAAAGAGCTTTTGATGTACCGGGCGTGAAAAGAACGGAAAATAAAAAGACCGCTCTGTAAGCAGACGAGAAGATTACGTCTGCCGCAGAGCGGTTCTTTGTTCTGGAATGCCTGACACTTTATACTATAGATTTTACGCCATCACAGCTGTGATCAATGCCATCTTGTATACTTCATCAGCATTGCAGCCGCGGGAGAGGTCATTGATCGGCGCGTTCAGCCCCTGAAGGATCGGACCGAATGCATCGAATCCGCCGAGGCGCTGCGCGATCTTATAGCCGATGTTGCCGGACTGAATTTCCGGGAAGATAAAGGTATTCGCCTGGCCTGCTACCGGGGAACCTGGGAACTTCAGCTGGCCGACTTCCGGGGAAACCGCAGCGTCAAACTGCATCTCGCCGTCTACCTTCATGTCCGGATAAGCGGCTTTCAGCTTTGCCGTCGCGTTTGCAACCTTTGTCACATCGTCGCCCTTGCCGGAACCCTTTGTGGAGAAGCTCAGCATCGCTACCTTCGGATCAATGCCAAAATAAGAAGCAGTCTTCGCGGTCTCAACAGCGGTCTCTACCAGCGCATCCTCGTCCGGAGCGATCTGGATTGCGCAGTCGCCCATTGCGATGCGTTCTTCCACGCCATCCTTCTCACGGATCAGGATAAAGCTGGAGCTGACGCTCTTATTGCCGGGCTTCGTCTTAATCAGCTGGAGTGCCGGACGAACGGTGTCAGCAGTCGAGTAGGTAGCGCCGCCGAGCAGAGAATCTGCGACGCCCATCTTAACGAGCATGGTACCGAAATAGTTGCCCTTTTTCAGGCTCTCGCGGCACTGCTCCTCTGTCATCTTGCCCTTGCGGAGCTCTACCATCTTAGCAACCATCTCCTCCATGCCTTCATAGGTCAGGGGATCCAGAATCTGTACACCATCAATGCAGAAGCCGCCTTTTGCCGCGGCAGCCTTCACTTCGTCCACATTGCCCACCAGTACAGGCTGCAGAAAATCACCGCCCTTTACCAGACGGTCGGTAGCGGAGAGGATACGCGCGTCTGTACCTTCCGTAAATACAATCTTCTTCGGGTTCTTTTTCAATGTTTCAACTAATGTTTCAAACAAATCCATGGGTTTTATCCTCCATAAAATCCGGTCTCTGAACCGGTTAGTCTGTCGCGGCTGGGGTATCCCGTAACCGTTACCTA
>JAJPXX010000074.1:0-12565 GCA_021205225.1 Lachnospiraceae bacterium | reverse complement strand
TAAGCGGGAAAATAGGCGAAAAAAGATTGGATGGAGGTGGAAAAGCACTTTTGTGCGCGTTTTTTCATAGAATAAATAAAAACGGCGGTCTTTCTGATTTGAGGTGCCTTTTTGGAAACGTTTAAAAAGCCATTTTCTTCGGAAGAGGAGAGCTATTATCTCGCACGGTGCAGAGATGGTGATATGGAAGCCAGAAATCAGCTGATCGAACATAATCTGCGGCTGGTTGCGCATATCGCGAAAAAATACCAGTCGGCGGAGCTGGATCCGGACGATCTGGTATCCATCGGAATCATCGGACTGATTAAGGCTGTGATGACATTTGATCCGGAAAAGAACAGCCGGCTGGGCACCTATGCGGCCCGCTGTATTGAAAATGAACTTCTGATGATGTTCCGCTCCCGCAAGAAGCTGAATCACGAGGTCTCCATGTATGAGAAGATCGGCACAGATCAGGAAGGACGCGATCTTCGTCTGATGGATGTGCTGGAGAGTGAGCCGGTGGACGTGGTGGAAAACCTGGAGATGTTAAAAGACATACGCCGGATGCGGGAATGTATGAGCAGTGTATTAGACGAGCGGGAGAGGCAGGTAATTGCCGGGCGCTACGGCCTGGACGGACAGAAAGAGCAGACGCAGCGCGAGATTGCCCAATCGCTTGGAATCAGCCGTTCCTACGTTTCCAGACTGGAAAAAAGAGCATTGGAAAAAATGCGAATAGAGATGGAAGCGTAGCGAACGGAACAGCTGCTGTAAAAAATCTGACGCCGAGAAGTCTGATTGCATAGAAATGCGGAATCAGGGAATAATGAAGACAGTAAAATTTGCGTAAAAAGGTAAAAAATCGTAGACAAATCGGAAAAAATAAGGTATGTTCGACAGAGAAGCGATTTTCGCCTGCGGACTGCGCCGGGAAATGGAAAGGGGCAGATTTGCCGTTTTGCGCGGAAAACAGATCTCTGACAAGGAAAACACGTAGGAGGCTACAGGATGAAGATTTTATTTTTTGGAACAAAAAGCTATGATAAAACCTATCTGCTCCCCTGTCTGGAAGAGGAAAAGTATTCAGGCATTGATGTGAAATTTATCGAGGCGGAGCTGACGCCGAATACGGCGGCTCTTGCAAAAGGGTACGATGCGGTCTGCGCGTTCGTAAATATGGATGTTGGCACACAGACGGTGGAGATCCTGAATGAGTGTGGGGTGAAGCTGATTCTGATGCGCTGCGCAGGATATAATAATGTGGATCTGGAGACGGCGAAAAAATATGGAATCCGTGTCGCGCATGTACCGGGCTATTCGCCGGAATCGGTGGCAGAGCATGCGATGGCGCTTGCGCTGACCGCAAATCGTCATCTGCATAAGGCATATATTAAGGTGAGGGAAAATAATTACAGCCTGAACGGGCTTTTGGGCGTATCCTTTTATGGCCGCACGGCGGGAATTGTCGGTACCGGGCGGATCGGAGCCGCGATGGCGCGCATCTGCCAGGGCTTTGGAATGAAAGTGATCGCGTATGATATGTATCCGAATAAAAACCTGGATTTTGTAGAGTATGTAAAGCTGGAAGAGCTGTTTGAGAGATCAGACCTGATTTCCCTGCACTGTCCGTTGACGCCGGAGACGCATCACATGATCAACATTGATACCATCGGACAGATGAAGGATGGGGTGATCCTTGTCAATACCTCCCGCGGCGGCCTGATCAAGACGGACGATCTGGTTCGCGGGATCCGTGAAAATAAGTTCTTCGCGGTTGGCCTGGATGTGTATGAGGAGGAAAATGGCTCCGTATATGAGGATCTGTCTGAAGAAATCATGCCGCATTCGACCGTGGCAAGGCTGCTTTCTTTCCCGAATGTGGTCGTGACCTCCCACCAGGGATTCTTTACAGAGGAAGCCATGCAGGCCATCAGTGAGACGACAATGGAGAATGCGCTGTGTTTCGCAAAAGGTGAAAAAGGACCGAATGAGCTGATCTGAAAAAAGCCTGCCCGATTACCGGAGTATACGGTAAAGGGCAGGCTGTTCATTACTCTCTGAATTCAAATAGTTTTGCGATGGGGATTTCCAGAACGTCAGAGATATCGAACAGAAGCTCAAGAGAAACCGAGGTCGGCATATTGGGGGCCTCAATATTGCTCAGGTGAGTACGGCTGACGTTGATCGCCTCCGCAAGCTGCATCTGCGTCATTCCATTCATTTTCCGGTAGTATGCAATGGTCAGACCAAGCTGACGGTACTGTTTCTTTCTTTTTTCTGAAACTGCTGCCATGGTAGTATTTCCTCCTTTGTCAAATTGTCTATAGTTTAATTCTGAATCAGGGAAACATAAACAATTTTATACAGTGCGATTGCACAAATATTTTATGCTTCGTAGCTGATTTGATTTATTGCAATAAAACGCGGCTGTGATTTTGCTCTTAAATTTTTTGCATGGTATCATTTTTTTGCTCCAGCTGGACCGGATCAGGGAATGAAAAATCCATTCGAAAAACCGGATGACATTTTCCGGCAGAGATAGTATAATGAACGGGAAAGGTAACATTCTGGTTTATGAGGTGGGAAAGATGAAAATTGCACTGTTAGAGCCAATCGGTGTGCCGATGGCCGTGATTGAGGCACATTCGAAAAAGCTGTCTGAGCTGGGGCATGAATTTGTCTATTACGATACGAAGACAACGGATCCGGAAGAACTTGCCAAAAGGAGTGCCGGCTGTGAGATTGTCATGATAGCGAACAATCCATATCCGGCTGAGGCAGTAGAGCGCGCGGATTCTCTGAAAATGCTCTCTGTCGCGTTTACCGGGATTGATCATGTGGCTGTAGATGCCTGCCGCGAGCGCGGCGTGATGATCTGCAACGCTGCGGGATATTCGAATCAGACGGTTGCGGAGCTGATTATCGGCATGGCAGTCGATGCGCTGCGGAATGTAGTAAAGGCAGATACGGTTGTGCGGGAAGGCGGGACAAGCGCCGGGATTGGCGGCCGTGAGATCTGCGGAAAGACAGTCGGCATCATTGGCCTTGGCAAGATTGGTCTGAGGACGGCGAAGCTGTTCCTTGCCTTTGGAGCGAAGGTGATTGCGTACAATCGCAGCGAGAATGAAGAGGCAAAGGCACTCGGTATCGAGTACAGATCGCTGGATGAAGTGCTTTCTGGGAGCGATATTGTGTCACTGAATCTGCCGCTGAACGCGCAGACCAGAGGCTTTCTCTCAAAAGACCGCATCGCTTTGATGCGTCCGGATACCATTTTTATCAACTGCGCCCGCGGCCCGATTGTGGACAATGCCGCCCTTGCAGATGCACTGAATGAAGACCGGCTTGGATATGCCTGCGTGGATGTATTTGACATGGAGCCGCCTCTTCCGGCGGATTATCCGCTTCTTCACGCGAAACACACGCTTCTGACCCCGCATCAGGCATTCATTTCTGAAGAAGCAATGCTTCGGCGCGCTGAGATTGTGTTTGATAATGTTTATGCATACCTGGCGGGTGAGCCGGTAAATGTGTGCAAGTAAAAAGAAAAAGTACCGCCTTTCCATTTGTTTTTACATGGAGAGGCGGTATTTTTTGATGCGCAGAGAATTAAAGTCAGACGCGGCGGGTAATTCTATCAGCCCTGCGGCTGACGGTTTTTGCCGGCCGCGTAGGAATCAGAGCTTGCGGTGCGCAGAACTACGCTGATTCTCTTATAAAGCAGCATGGTCGGCACGGAGATGCAGATTCCCTTGATCAGGTTCAGCGGTCCGACGCAGAAAATGACGAAGGTGGTCACATTCGTCACCGCGCCGTTGACAGCGGTTCCCATTGAGATGATACTGTCAAGCGGCATTCCATAGAGTGTGGCAAACGCCGGAAGCAAATAAATTGCGTTGAACATGGTGCCAAATACGACAAGTACCACAGTGCCGACCGTGAGACCGATGATTGCCATCGCGCGCGTCTTTTTCAGATGATAGATGACTGCCGCCGGAACGACGAACGAGCAGCCGACGACAAAGTTCGCCAGATCTCCGACGAAGGCAGTGGAGGTGCCCTTGATGATCAGCTTCAGCAGAATTTTCACCAGTTCGATCACGACGCCGCCGACCGGTCCTAAGCAAAAGGCTCCGATCATTACCGGAATCTCACTGAAGTCCAGCTTGTAGAAGCTTGGCGCGATGGCGACCAGCGGAAAATCCAGAATATGCAGTATCATGGCGATCGCGCCTAGCATACCGCAGATGGTGATGTACCGGGTCTTGCCTACCTGTGCGATGTTTTTCTTCAGCACGGTGGCCTCCAGCCCATACGACGCGCCGATGATCGCCGCGATCACAACGGCGCACACGGCGACAAATTGCAGGTTGTCTGAAATTGTCTGTAATAATCCTGTTCCCATTTTTTTCTCTCCTTTTCTTAAATTGATGCGTTCATTCCCGCAAAGCAGCGAGCCGGACAGCTGTGCCTGCATTGGGGTATCTGACTTGTAACGATTCAGAACAGCAGGCCGCAGAACTGCGTTTTGCTTCGGCCTGTTCGGAACTGTTACAATCATTTAAGGAAAAGGCTCTTCCTGGTGCAGATGGCTTTGCCGTGTGCATTGAAGTATAGGAACGGCAAATGAATTTTGTCGTTTTCTATATAACAAAAAAGAGATATCCCAAAAGGAAATCTCCGCGGCAGAACCACACGGTAAACAACCGTGCTGCATTCTTCTCTCATCCAGACTATACTGTCGGTTCCGGAATCCGCCGTAAGACGTCACCGGATCAGCCGCTTTCGCGGGTCGCGGACTATACCGCCGGTGGGGAATTCATGTTTGCCATGTCACCCCGCCCCGAAGAACCAATCTTAAACTGGTCTCTATGATAGCGCATTGCCGGATAAATATCAAGTACTTTTTCAGTTGATTTATCTGTTTTCTGTGGTATGATAAATAAGCCGAAAGACGGAAAGGCAGGTGCTTGGAGAAAATGGGTAAAATCAGAAGGATTCAAAGGACGACGGGCAATCCGTATGTCAATCTCTATGAGCTGGATGTGGAGAACAGCAAAGGGCATGCCGGGAAGTATTATTTATCCTCCAGGGCAAAGAGCGCAGAAGACCTGGAGCTTTCTACAAAAAAACAGTCGCCGGACGGCGTGATCATATACAGCCTGTATGGCGAAAAACGGGATCGCGTGGTTTTGATTCGCCAGTACCGGTATACCATTGATAATTATATTTATGAGCTTCCGGCTGGTCTGATTGAGGCGGGGGAGGATTATCACGCCGCCGCAGTGCGCGAGATGCGGGAGGAGACCGGGCTGACCCTGCAGCCGATACCGGTTGACACAATTTATGAAAAGCCTTATTATACAACAATCGGTATGACGGATGAGTGCTGTGCGACGGTGTACGGGTATGCGGACGGAAAAATCTGCACGGATATGCAGGAGGTTTCCGAGGAAATCGAAGTGGTTCTTGCAGATCGGGAGGAAGTGCGCCGGATCCTGCGGGAAGAGCGCGTAGCGATCATGGCTGCCTATATGCTGCTGCATTTTCTGGCGGGTGAGGAGCCATTTGCGTTTTTGCAGGTGTGATTTCGGATAAAGGTACGTGAAAAAGGCGGATGATTGAAGCAGATGAGGAGCAGTTTGATGACAATAGAGACAAATTCAGAACAGGAGACATTTCTCGTTGGCCGCCGCCTTGGTGAGGAAGCACATCCGGGTCAGATTTTTGCACTGGAGGGCGACCTGGGCGTGGGAAAGACGATCCTGACAAAGGGCTTGGCGGCCGGACTTGGGATCACGGAGCCGGTCAGCAGCCCGACGTTTACGATTGTACAGATATATGAGGAAGGACGTCTGCCGCTGTACCATTTTGATGTATACCGGATCGGGGATATTGAAGAGATGGAAGAGATTGGGTATGAAGATTATTTTTATGGAAACGGTGTCTGCCTGATCGAGTGGGCGAATCTGATCGGGGAGCTTTTGCCGCCGCAGACCATCCGTATTTCAATTGCGAAGGATCTGGAACAGGGGTTCGACTATCGGAAGATTTCGATCCGGCAGTCATCGCCGTCGGAATCTGTGCAGACGTGATAACGTTACTATTCACGGCGAGCCTGATACTTGCTGTCAGGCTGCGCCAGAACACGTTTCGTAACGTGATAACGGCGCCGGGAAAATATTGCGCATGACAGCGTATGATATGGCCTGTTTTATGGCTTTGGGTCTTGCGGCCGATGCAACTGGAAAGGGCTATGATTGCAGAGGGAAAAGAAGCATATGAAAATTTTGGCACTGGAGTGTTCCGGTCTGGTGGCGTCGGTGGCAGTGGCCGAGGATGACACCTTACTGGCGGAATATACGGTTAATTATAAAAAGACACATTCACAGACGCTGCTTCCGATGCTGGATGAGGCGGCAAGGATGATTGAGCTGGATTTGCAGTCGGTGGACGCGATTGCCGTGGCGGGAGGCCCCGGCTCCTTTACCGGTCTGCGCATTGGCTCCGCGACGGCGAAAGGCCTGGGGCTGGCGCTGGATAAGCCGCTGGTCTCTGTTCCGACGGTGGATGCCCTGGCGTGGAATTTATATGGATGTGAAAAAAACATCTGCCCGATGATGGACGCCCGCAGAAGTCAGGTCTATACGGGGATTTATTCCTTTTGCGGCGAGACATTTATCACAAAACGGGCGCAGGAGCCGATGGCAGTCACGGAGATTGTGGACGAGCTGAATCAGTCCGGCGGGGAGGTAATTTTCCTTGGAGACGGTGTGCCGGTGTACCGGGCGCTGATTCAGGAACGGATCAAAGTACCATATCAGTTTGCACCCGCGCATTTGAACCGTCAGCGTGCGTCCTCTGTGGCGGTGCTTGCCATGCGCTATTATATGGAAGGAAAAACACAGACGGCAGCGGAGCATACCCCGGAATATCTGCGGCTTTCCCAGGCAGAACGAGAGCGGGAGGAGCGCCTTCATAAGGAACTATGAGTGAAGTAAAGATAAGCGAGATGCGGTTCGAGGATATCCCGGAGGTGGCAGCCATTGAACGCCAGTGTTTTTCAGAACCGTGGAGCGAGAAGGGATTTCGCTCCGCTCTGGAGCAGGGGTATTCGGTATATCTGGTCGCGAGGATGGCGGACTCGAATCAGATCGCGGGATATTGCGGCCTTTTAAGGAGCTTCGAGGAGGCGGAGATTTTAAACGTTGCTGTGCGCGGCGAGCTCCGGGGCCGGGGGATCGGGTACGCCATGCTTTCGGATCTGATGGAACATGGCAGAAAACGCGGCATCCGGCGTTTTACCCTTGAAGTTCGTAAGGGCAATGCTGCGGCAATTCACCTCTATGAAAAGCTGGGCTTTCTTTCTGTCGGCATTCGCAAAAATTTTTATCGGAGGCCGGAGGAGGACGCGGTAATTATGTGGACGCCGGAGATAAGATAACCGCCTGCCGGAAAAATCCGTGCAGCGCGGCAGAGATTTTCCAGGAACACCCAGATTTTTCAGTGATTTCCGGTAGTCGGCGGATAAGCGATTTATTATACTGTCATTGTTGACGAATGGATGACAGAAGGAGGGCACCGGATGAACGAACAGAAGAAGCTGCGCTGTAATGGGTGCGGAAAAACGATTCGAATGGAAAATGGGATATATCGGGAGGGCTTTTTCCAGGGGAAGCAGGAGTGGGGGTATTTTTCCGAAAAGGACGGCGAGCGCCATGCGTTCTGCCTTTGCGAAAAATGCTACGACAGGATGATCCGGAATTTTGTCCTGCCGGTGGAGATAGAGGAGTATCTGTAGAGGACAGGAAAGGTACGGTATGACAGGAGGGTAAGGATGCTGGATGTATGTCTGCTGGGAAGCGGCGGAATGATGCCCCTTCCCTATCGGTGGCTGACGTCTCTGATGACGCGCTACAATGGAAGCAATCTTCTGATTGACTGTGGCGAGGGGACGCAGATTGCCGTTCGGGAAAAGGGGTGGAGCTTTAAACCGATTGATACGATTTGCTTTACGCATTATCACGGCGACCATATCAGTGGATTGCCGGGGCTTTTGCTGACAATGGGGAATGCCGAGCGCACCGAACCACTGACGATGATTGGACCAAAAGGACTGGAACGAGTCGTGAATGCGCTGCGCGTGGTTGCGCCGGAGCTGCCTTTTCCTATTATATATAAGGAGATACAGGGGCCGGAGCAGGTGTTTGAGGAAAAGGGCTACCGCATCACGGCTTTCCGGGTGAACCACAATGTTCTTTGCTATGGCTACTGTCTGGAAATTCCCCGCGCCGGACGCTTTGATGTGGAACGGGCGAAGACGGCCGGGATTCCGATGAAATACTGGAGCCGCCTGCAAAAGGGTGAAGTGATTGAAGAAGATGGGCATTTTTTTCAGCCGGAGGATGTTCTGGGACCGGCACGGCGCGGGATTAAGGTGACCTATTCGACAGATACCCGCCCGACGGATTCGATTGCGCGGCACGCGGCCGGAGCGGATTTATTTATCTGCGAGGGGATGTACGGAGAGGCGGATAAGGATGCAAAAGCGGTTGAGCATAAGCATATGACATTTTCTGAGGCGGCAATGCTGGCGTACCGGGCGCAGCCAAAAGAAATGTGGCTGACGCATTACAGTCCCTCTCTTGTACGGCCGGAGGATTACATGGAGCAGGTGCGCAGGCGATTTCCGAATGCGTATCCCGGAAAGGACGGGAAGAGCGTGGAACTGGATTTTCAGGATGAGTGAGCAGTGCATGTGTTTGAGGATAACAGAGATGAATACAGAGACAGACAGCAGTATGAAAAAAAAGGATGTAACAATTCTGGCGATCGAGAGCTCCTGTGATGAGACAGCTGCTTCTGTTGTCAGAAACGGGCGGGAGGTACTTTCAAATATTATTTCCTCGCAGATTGACCTGCATAAGCTTTATGGCGGCGTAGTGCCGGAAATTGCCTCGCGCAAACATATAGAGAAGATCAATCAGGTGATTGAGGAGGCTCTTTCTGAGGCCGGAATGACGCTGGATGATATGGATGCGGTTGCGGTGACCTATGGGCCGGGACTTGTGGGAGCGCTTCTGGTCGGAGTAGCCGAGGCAAAAGCGATCAGCTATGCGAAGCACCTTCCTTTGGTAGGGGTTCATCACATCGAGGGTCATATCTCTGCCAACTATATTGAGAACAGGGATCTTGAGCCGCCTTTTATCTGCCTGGTGGTTTCGGGGGGACATACGCATCTGGTCCGTGTGAAGGACTATGGAGAATATGAGATTCTTGGCCGCACGAGAGACGATGCGGCGGGAGAGGCATTTGACAAAGTGGCCCGCGCGATCGGACTGGGCTATCCCGGAGGACCCAAGATTGACCGGCTCGCAAAGGAGGGGAATCCCGACGCGATTGCTTTTCCGAAGGCAAGGATCGCGGATGCTCCCTATGATTTCAGCTTCAGCGGCCTGAAATCCGCGGTGCTGAATTATCTGAATGGATGCAAAATGAAAGGCGAGCCGATTGTGGAAGCGGATGTTGCGGCTTCGTTCCAGAAAGCAGTGGTTGACGTGCTGATTGAGCACGCCATGCTTGCTGTGCGGGAATCTGGTCTGGATCGATTTGCACTGGCCGGAGGCGTGGCTTCGAATACCGCACTTCGTGCGGCAGCGGAGGCGGCCTGCCGGGAAAGAGGAATCCGTTTCTATCGTCCGTCTCCGATTTTTTGCACGGACAATGCGGCAATGATCGGAGCGGCTGCTTATTATGAATATAAGAAAGGGGTCCGGCACGGGCTGGATCTGAATGCGGTGCCGAATTTAAAGCTGGGAGAGCGCTATCCGGGAGAAGCTGCCGGAAAATAGCAGACAGGCATAAGAAAAAGCGGAGGGTGAGTTGTGTGGAAGTTTTAAAAAAGAATAAGGTGCATCAGCAGACGATGGATATGACGCAGGGTCCCCTGGCAGGGAAACTGCTGATTTTTACGTTTCCGGTTATGCTGGCCGGCATTTTGCAGCTGTTGTTTAACGCGGCGGATATCATTGTGGTTGGCAGATTTGCGGGAAGCAATTCTCTGGCAGCCGTCGGCTCAAACGGCGCGCTGATCAACCTGATTGTGAATCTGCTGGTAGGGCTGTCCGTGGGTTCCGGCGTGGCGGCGGCTTTCTTTTTTGGCGCGGGAGAGAAGGATCAGGTCAAGGAGACGATTCATACCTCGATTGCGATCAGTCTGGCAGGCGGTGTTGTGACCGGCCTTGTGGGGATTGCTCTCAGCCCGACCCTTTTGCAGATGATGGCGACGCCGGAGGGCATTATCGGCTTGTCGCAGCTGTATCTGCGGATTTATTTTCTGGGGGTACCGTCGATGGCTGTATACAATTTCGGAAGCGCGATTCTCCGCTCTCTTGGTGATACGAAACGTCCGCTTCTGTATCTGACCGCGGCCGGACTGGTTAATATTGTACTGAATGTGATTCTGGTTGCCGTGTTTCACATGGACGTGGCAGGGGTAGCGATTGCGACTGTGATTTCACAGACCATTTCTGCGGTTCTGGTGGTGCGGAGCCTGATGTGCCTGGAGCCGGAGATGAATCTGGAACTGAATAAAATACGTGTGTCGAAGACAAAGCTGCTCCGCATCCTCAGGGTAGGACTGCCAGCGGGATTACAGTCGACAGTGTTTTCCCTTTCCAATGTTCTGATACAGTCTTCGGTAAACAGCTTTGGCGAAATCGCTGTGGCCGGGAATTCAGCTGCGGGGAATATAGAGGGCTTTATCTATATGGCGATGAATTCCTTTTATCAGGCGGCGCAGACTTTTACAAGCCAGAATGTCGGTGCGCGCAAATTTGACCGGATCGGCAAGGTGTTTTTGAATTGTTTCCTTATGGTAACGGCGACCGGGCTGATACTCGGACAGATTGCGTACCGTATGGGGGATCTGCTGCTTGGTATTTATCTTCCGGGGAACCCGGAAGCAGTGCAATACGGCCTGACCCGTCTTTCTGTTATTGCGCTCAGCTATTGCCTCTGCGGGATTATGGAAGTCATTTCCGGAGAACTCAGAGGGATGGGAGAGTCCGTGCTGCCTATGATTGTTTCCCTGGTTGGTTCCTGTCTGCTGCGGGTTATATGGATTTATACAGTCTTTGCGGCCAATCATACCCTGTTTGTACTGTATCTTTCCTATCCGGTATCCTGGATTGTCACGGAAGCTGTGCATCTGCTTTGCTATTTCTACGTAAAGCGGAGACTGGTGAGACGGTATCGATATGTCTGACTGGAGGTTGAACGAGGAAAATGAAAAATGTTGCGATTGTTCTCGCCGGAGGCAGCGGAAGCCGGATGAAAAGCAAAAAAAAGAAACAGTATCTGCTGTTGAGCGACCGTCCGGTGCTGTGGTATTCTCTTTGTGCATTCCAGAATTGTCCGAACATAGATGAGATCATACTGGTCTGCGGCGAAGGAGAGGAAGAATACTGCCGCAGAGAGTTTGCGGAAAACTATGGATTTGCGAAAATAAAAAAGATCGTTCACGGCGGAAAAGAACGCTATCATTCGGTATATGAGGGAATGAAAGCAGCCGGAAGCTGCGATTATATTCTGATTCACGATGGGGCGCGCCCGTTTATAGATGAAAGGATGCTTGAACGCATTTTTGCCGGACTTTCGGATTGTCCGGCATGCGCGGTCGGCATGCCGGTAAAGGATACAATTAAAATGAGAAACATGGAAGGATACGTAGAACAGACCCTTCCGCGGGAAAAGCTGTGGATGATACAGACTCCGCAGGCGTTTTCCTACCCGCTGCTTTTGCAGGCTTATGAGGAAATGATGCGCCGGGAGCAGACAGCAGCAGAGCAGGAGGGCAGTACGGTCAAAATCACAGACGATGCAATGGTGGTAGAAACGGTTCTGCACATACCGGTAAAGCTGATTGAAGGCTCTTATGATAATATAAAGATCACTACACCGGAGGATTTGGCGCTGGCCGGAGCATTGGCGGAGCAATACAAAATAAAATTAACAGAAAAATGAAAAAAGTGGTTGACAGGATTTTATAAAGCTGTTATTATATCACTTGCGCTGCAACGGGCGCCTGCGAAATAGAATGGGATTCGCGGTACGGTTGAGAAACTCTTCATCCGGAAATGTGATCGACCATAGCTGGTTTGCAGATAAGATGGAGAGGTATCGAAGTGGTCATAACGAGGCGGTCTTGAAAACCGTTTGTCCGCAAGGGCGCGTGGGTTCGAATCCCACCCTCTCCGTGAGCAGCATTTAAGAAGCACTACAATAGAAAATGGAATTCATGATTTAGCCGTTATGGAGAAGTACCCAAGTGGCTGAAGGGGCTCCCCTGGAAAGGGAGTAGATCGTTAATAGCGGTGCGTGGGTTCAAATCCCACCTTCTCCGGTTTCAACTTTGTCAGAAAGATGAAAAAGAAAAAACTGAAAAAAGTTGAAAAAAGTTGTTGACAAACAGGAAAATATATGATATCCTATCAGAGTTGCTCCTGAGAAATGAGCCAACAACAAAGAAACAAAAGGAACCTTGATAACTGAACAGTGAGACAACCTTGAAAAGATTCTAAAA
>JAJPXX010000098.1 GCA_021205225.1 Lachnospiraceae bacterium | reverse complement strand
AAACTGCCGTAAAATAATTTGACGGAACCACCTTCATTTAATCTGACGGATGACAGCGGATACTGCTGTACATCTTCTTACGCTGCTCCGGTGTCGGCAGAAGGTCCGCTGACGCATCGTTTCCAACCGGCATATAATGGAAGAACCAGGCAAACATCGCGCCGCAGTCAACCAGCTTGTCAAAATACTCCTCACTGCTCACACTGTCCACATTTGCCGAGGTATAGCAGGTGGAAATGCCAAACGGGAGCCCACGGTCTTTCAGAAGCTTCATGGAATGCATCACCTTCTGGTAAATGCCCTGGCCGCGGCGACCATCGTTTGCTTCTTCGGAACCCTCCAGGCTGAACGCCGGGACAAAGTTCTTTACCCGCAGGATTTCATCACAGAATTCCTCGTCAAAAAGAGTCCCGTTCGTAAATGCCAGGAATTCGCAGTCCGGATGCATCTCGCAGAGCTTGATGATGTCCTTCTTCCTCACGGTCGGCTCGCCGCCCGTGTAAATGTACATATAGACGCCGATTTCCTTGCCCTGGCGGATAATGGAATCAATCTCCTCCAGCGTCAGGTTCAGCTGATGCCCGTATTCCGCAGCCCAGCATCCCGTGCAGTGCAGGTTGCAGGCACTGGTCGGGTCAAGCAGTATCGCCCACGGGGAATTACAGTTGTTCTCTTTCGCATTTTCCTCCTGCAGCTTCCCGCCGTTCAGGCTTGCATTTATGATAAAATTCTCAAAGAACGTTTTGCGGACGCCCGGATCCAGCTGATACAGACGCATGATCAGCTGATACCAGTTATTATCCTTGTCCTGGATCGCATTCCGGATCGCATTTCTCTGTCCCGCATACCAGTCCTTCGGTGTGTACTTATCTACCAGCGCCATCAGCTTCGGGATATTCGTCTCCGGATCCTTTTCCAGGTACCCAAGCCCCTGTTTCACCACAGCTTCTGTAATCGCCGTCTTTGCTTTATCTGTAAGTTTCATGATTTCTCTTCGCTCCTCATCTTTCTTTCACGTAACTGTTCAGTACCTTCACAGTTACCTTCACACTACTTTCCGGCTATTCAGGTTGTCTACGAAGTATAGAACATATGGAACAGCAAAACGAACGACGCCCCACCTGTAAAGATTCAGGTTCCTGTGCATTTACGTTTCAGCTGCTTCACTGCCATATTAAAAAACAACTGAATCATGATGCCAGGAGTATCTATGCAAACATGAACAACATTTGTAGCATGATGTATACTAGCACCCTGAAACCGAATATTCAAGCAACAATTTTTCATATCTGTTGCATTTTCGAAATTTTCTCTTGTTTTTTTGCAACACAGGTTGTACACTGTGTCCCGAAAAAAGCAAAGAAAGGGAAGTCTGCAATGAAGGAGAAAACCGAAAATACAAATGTAAAAGGAAAAAAATATATCAAAGCCACAAACGCGACCCGTGATTCCTTTGTCAATGCGTTTTTTATGCTGGCACACAAGGAAAAAATCTATCAGATTTCCATCCATGAGATCACGGATATCGCCGGATACAACCGCGCCACCTTCTATCGGTATTTTGCGGATATTTACGGCCTGATTGAATTTGCTGAGGATGAATTCCTGCGGGATATGCGGAAGGCCATCAAGGAAATAAGCGGTGAGAGCCAGGTCGGGGAACGCCAGTTTTTTAAGATCATGATTCAATGTTTTCGCAAGAATAAATACCGGGTATCCGTCCTGCTCTCCGAAGAAAACCGGTCGCATTTTTTAAGAAGGATCAATGAAAACATAGCGAAGAATCTCAAACGCCCGGATCTGAATACCCCGCAAAAAAAGACAATCCGGGATATCTATTTCTTCGGAATTTTCTACGCGATTTCCATCAACCTGCAGAGCCAGGATGCCCTGAGTGATGAGGACCTGCTGGACATCATTCAGGGCCTGTTCGATAAGTGGTACCGGCCGGAAATGGGATTTGACGAATAACTGAGCACAACACTGCTCGCAGAGCGATTTTCTATTACGCTTACGCGGCTTTTACAGTGTGCGTAAGTGAACAGGCTAAGGGGGAGAATGAAAATGGAAGAAAAGACAGAAACAGATGAAGAAAAAGAGTCAAAAATAATTACGATACCGAATATCATGTCTTTATTCTGCATCCTGCTGATACCATTTATCGTATGGACTTATGGAATCGGTCGAAGAAAAGTTGCCTTTTCACTGCTTGTCATCTCATGGCTGACCGACATTTTAGACGGCCAGATTGCACGGCAGTTTCACATGGTCAGCCATCTGGGAAAAGCCCTGGACCCGCTGGCGAATAAACTGACACAGGGATTTTTGTTACTGGCCCTGATATCCGAATTTCCGGTCATTAAGATCCCGTTTCTTGTTTTCATCCATTGCGAACACGCCAAGTCACATCCACTCAAAATTGTCCTTACCGGCACCGAGTTCAAAATGATATTTGCCGATTCCCAGATCCGCACCGGAATAGGAGCCATTCGCGCAGGTCATAGTTACCTTATTTCCCTTACCCTTGATGGTAAATGCCTGTTTGTTCATGGCCGTCGGAGCTAATAAAACCGCCTTAACCCCTTCATTAAACCATTTCGGAGCGGTGCCGTCATAGGACGATATGTCCGATGCCGCCTTAGACTTGTGTGGAACGCCCTGATTTTCACCGTAGCCGACCACGACGATTCCGATAATTTTCGTGTTGTCCCCAGCATTTACATTCTTTTTTGCGTTCTTACGGCTGAACATTCCGCCAATCCACCAGGTATTCAGGCCGAGCGTTTGCGCATAAAGCATCAGGTCGGCACTGCTGTATCCCAGTTTTTCATCAATACCCGCCGTGTCGGGGCCCGCCAAAATGATATAGTTTTTGACGCCCTTCGACATCAACGCAGCTATAATTCCCGGCATCGCATCCTTGCTTTCTGTGACAAGCTTCATATTCAGACCATATTTCTGATTCTGAGCCTTGATTCTGTCATTCAGCTGCCGAACATCATTTGCTGACAGCGGCTTATCCGTGTATTTGCTCACTTTATGTCGTGCGCTCATTGCTTCCTGTAATGTCATAATGACCTCCTTTTTTGCTTTGGTTTTTTGCATCAGGACGTAGCTGTTCAGTATCTTCGCAGTTACATCAGGTTTTCTTTTTTCTTACAAAAAACGGCAGAACCGCTTTTGCGCCTTTAAATAACGGTCCCTCAAATTCCTTTGCCACTGCCTTCAGATTTTGCCGGATCGGCAGGGACTGCGGACAATGCTGCTCGCATTTCCCACATTCCTTGCACAGGCTGGCGTAGCTGGGCTTGTCATTCATCAGGGTTCCCATATAATACTGGATCAGCCCCTGGCTTTTGCTGATGGAGTAACGGGTGTTGTAAGCAGTAAAACAGGCCGGGATATCCACTCCGGCAGGACAAGGCGTACAATAATGACAGCCTGTACAGTGGACCTTATAGGATTCTTTAAAGATTTCCCGGACATCCCGAATGGTCTCTTGTTCCGTTTCTGTGAGCATACCGGGCGCGGCGGTGTCCGCAATCCGGGTATTATCATCCAGCTGCTCCTGCTCATTCATGCCGCTTAAGACTACTGTAACCTCCGGCTGATTATACAGCCAGCGGAATCCCCAGGCAGCCGGGGAGATGTCCGGATTCGTCTGCCGGAATCGCTCCACTGCCTTTTTCGGCAGGTTTTTCGCCAGCTTGCCGCCCAGAAGCGGCTCCATAATCATAACCGGCATTCCTTTTGCCGCAGCTGCTCTCAATCCGGTGACACCAGCCTGATAGTTTTCATCCGAATAATTGTACTGAATCTGGCAGAAATCCCAGTCGTAGGCATCCAGCAAAGCCAGAAATTCGCTCTGCGCTCCATGAAAGGAAAATCCGAAATTCCGGATCTGTCCGGATTTTTTCTTTTCCTCCGCCCACTCACGGATGCCCCAGCTGCAGAGCGTCTCCCACGTTTTCATATCCGTCAGCATATGCAGCAGATAATAGTCGATATGATCGG
>JAJPXX010000014.1 GCA_021205225.1 Lachnospiraceae bacterium | reverse complement strand
TATATTTATCTTTCTATTTAAATTTTTCTTTCCATTGGAAGTTATGAATGGTTAAACTTACGGCAAGCAGGATTGCCAGCCCATAACCGACTGCGGCAATCACAGGCATTCCCAAAAATCGGGGCTGCAAGTCCGTCGTGCAGATGATGCTTGCACTGATCAGCAGCGCCGTAATCAGCAGTCCTCCGACGAGTCCGTAAACAAGGTTGTAAAGGAGCCTGGAAAATTGATCCGTGGCATGAAGGTCAAATTTCATCCTGGCTTCCCCGCTTCGAAACTCCCGAAGTGCATCTGACAGAGAAGAAGGGATATCTTGACCCTTGCGAAGAGAGAGAAGAATATTCTTCCCGCTGTTTTCTGATTCCTTTGTTTCTGCGGGAAAATTCCTGCATATACGCTGCTTCCATCACAAAGTTCATCTCTTCTCTTGTGGCAGCCCATATATCATCCAGCATCTGATCCAGATCAACCATATTTTTTACGGCTCCTGTCGGGAGAAAACGCAGCAGCCGATGCAGCAGGCGAATATCCCGTGTCATTATTTCACAGATCCCGCGCCGTTGTATTTTGACTACCACCTGTTCTCCCGAGCGCAGCCTTGCTCTGTGAACCTGGGCAATAGAAGCAGAGCCCTGCGGTGTCTTTTGAATCCAGGAAAAAACCTGATTCCACGGACATCCGCAGGACTCTTCAATGATTGAAATCACTTCATCATAAGGCATCCGTTTTGAGATTGATCCCGGCCCTCCCTTTTCGGCACATGAACCGTGTGTGAAATGCTCTGATTTTTTCACCGGCTCTCTTACAGATACTCCTGCCAATACAGCCCTTCCAGCCATTCAACAATGTCTCCTATTACATGTTCCTGGCAAGCTTCATGCAGAATGTCATGGCGTCCAGGGTAAAAATTTAGGGAAACATCATTGATCTCCGCCGCTTTATACGCATTCACCAGCCGTTCTACGCCTTTTCCCATCTCACCTACAGGATCGTCTTTTCCGGAGAGAAAAAGCATAGGAAGCTTCTTTGATATTTTCTCAATGTTTTCCCTGCCGCCTGTAACCAGCATTCCTCGCAAGAGTTCCCGGAACAGTCCGGCTGGCATAAACTTTCCACAGACATCATCCTGCATATAGTCATTTATTCCTTCCGTACTTTCACAGAGCCAGTCAAATTCCGTCTTGTTCGGCCTAAGATAACGATTGTATGTGCCAAAGGACAGAGTCTGTATCAGTTTGCTTCGGTTCCCATCTCCAACTCGCTTTGCCTCCACGCTGGCAATTGCTTTGGCAAATAAAATCTGCGCTGAACTCTGGAAGCCGGTGCCGATCAATATGGCCGCATCCGTACTGTCAGGATAACGCGCGAGCAAATCCCTTACAACGAATGAGCCAAGAGAAAAACCGATGTTGTAAAATGGCACCGTCGGATACTGCTGTTTTAAGTATTCCTGCAGCCGGCGCGTATCTTTCACAAGATACTCCCATCGATAGCATCCTGGTTTTTCTGATTCTCCATGTCCCAAATGGTCATTCCCTGACACAGCGTATCCTTTTTTCACCAGGGCATCTGCGAGTTTTCCATACCGTCCAATATGCTCCGTGATTCCATGAGATACCTGTACAACTGCTTTTGGATGTCCTTCCGGCAGCCATTCATGGAAATGTATCTTTGTTTTCCGGTCAGACGACAGGTAGTGCAGATCTTTTTCTGTCATAGACATTCTCTCCTTCATTCTCTGACTGATGGATTTTGCCGCCCCAGGATAGCAATTGTCTTCGGGTCTTTCTCTCCATCAAAATACTTATCCAGCACCTTTTGGAAAACATCACACCCTGGGTCTGCTATAGAAAACAATGTCATAGACGAGCGCAGTTTAAGATTATCTGGCCAGCCCATCACTTCTTCTGCATCCGATGACTCCAGTTCTAACAAGGCTGAAGATATCTCCCTCAGGTGTTCTCCCAGAACAGGATGGCTGATATATTCCTTTGCCTCATCCAGCCCGGATATCGCGTAATACTGCGCAGTTGGACTATATCCAAGCCCTTGTATCTGTGGAAAAATATACCACATCCAATGACTTATCTTCTTTCCTGAACGGATTTCCTGTAACGCACGCTTGTACGATTTTTCCTGTGCAGACAGAAATCGGTTTAAACCTTCTTCCAATGTGGTTGCCTTCTTTCATATCCCGAACCTCCTGCTTATGTTCTTCTTCATATTGCAATATTTCTGGGCTGTAGTACGGTTACCTGCGGTCCTGAAGCATTCGTTGATGCGATTTCGATCTCACTTCCGGATAATGTCTTAACGTTATCCATAATCTCCGTAAACTCGTCTACTGTTCCAATCACATCATATCCAAAACTGTACTTCTCACTCCTGTAATGCATCGGTATCACAATTCCGGGCTTCAATGAGCAGACAAGATCTGCCGCCTGTCTCGCATCTATCGTAAAATAACCTCCGACAGGAACCATAGCCACATCCAGATTCTGCAGTTTTTCCATCTGCTCTGGCGTAAGCTCACACCCTAAATCACCAAAATGAGCAATGCGTTTTTCTCCATCATCAATAATAAATATCTTATTCGAGCCGCGCTTTTTCCCAAACACCTCATCATGATAAGTTTCAATTACTTCCACATGAAATGGAAGCCCCTCCCTTTCGATCAACTCTACCCCATCACGAAAGTTATGATCCGCATGTTCATGACTGCAAAGAACCATGTCTGCTTTCTCGCGTACCGGAGCGTATCCAGGCACACTCCCATCTGCATACGGGTCAGTTATGATCGTATAACCATCCTTCTCCAATTTAAAACACGAATGCCCTATCCATGTAATTTTCAACATAATCCCTCCATCTCAAACACTTATTTATATACCAATCATCCGCTGTCAGATAATCTGACCATGCAGATGGTCGACTTCATGCTGAATGATTTGCGCCGTCCATCCGGTGAACTTCTGACATTGCTGTTTAAAATTGACATCCTGATATCGAACTTCGATTTCTTTGTATCTCGTGCATTTTCTGACGCCTATGAGTGAAAGGCAGCCTTCCTCTGTCTGAAAGGGTTGTGCTTTCTTTATAATCTCCGGATTATACATAGTCAGATTCATAAAACCGATGTTCACTGCTATAATTGCCTTATTCACGCCATCAAAACATCTACAACATACTTCTTGCTGCTCTTCTGATAACTCTTTTCCTTTCGGTATCCTGTGCCATTTCTCCAGGCAGCCTCTGCAGCAGCACCCGGTCGCGTGCTGAGCAATGAAAACAGGATGTCCTCTCATCGGAGTCTGTTTTCCATCATTTTTTGGCTCTGCAGGAGCCAGTCTCTGGCGGATAAATTCACAGGTATGTAAGCGAATGGCGTCCTGCCCCCGAACAAACGTGAGGGGGCGTTTCCCGCACACAGCGAAGATTATCCATAACGCCACCACCCTGCCTAAATAATTTTGTTTAGAAACGAATGATTTCCGGTTCATGGCTAAAGGATGAAATCGTCGCTACAGCATCCTTAAAATAATATACCGCCGTATTTCCCTCCGAACCTGTCGTATACATTTTTCTCAGATTCGGATAAGCGTCCAACATAGATTCCTGTGCTTCTACTCGCTCATCTAATACTAACGTTCCGCAAACACGAATCCAGTCTCCCTTTGACATTGCGCAGATTTCCACTTTCGGATTCGTCGCAATCTGTTTCGCCACATCCTTCGTCTTTCCTGTCTGAATATAGAGTTTGCCATCATAAACGTGAATTGTCCCAAACGGTCTGACCCTCGCCTGATCCCCGTCAACAGTTGCCAGATAATACGTGCCTGCATCTTTTAAAAACTCATATACTTTCTGCATTCTTTTATCCTCACTTTCTTCTACATCACGGGAAAATACCTGCGGTTCATTCTTTGTTCTGAGTCTATAAACCGAAACCATCTTATCATAAAAAACAGGCAGCTTCAACAAAGAAGCCACCTATTTGAAATTTTATAATTCTGACATACTTTGGT
>JAJPXX010000140.1 GCA_021205225.1 Lachnospiraceae bacterium | reverse complement strand
CGCCAAATATCCGTGCAAGCACGGCTACTTGGCTCGTTGCTTCGCGGGAATAAAGAAAAGGACTCATGCCCTCTTTCGCATCAGTCCCCATCATTCACTCATCAAAAGCCAAGATTCAAAACAACCGCAAATACGATAAACGCAACTGCCAGCCATTTTGTCGCTTTCACGATCGCACCCTCTATCGAACGACCCTTGTTCTGGCTCCAGTAGGTATTGCCCATGCCGCCGATCGATCCCAGCCCCTCGTCTTTCCCCTGCTGCAGAAGCACAAGCACAGTCAGGACAATGCATATAAGAATAAAAATAACCGTCAGAATATTCCTCAATATTACCACGAATCACACCTCCACTATCATGTTCTCCGCACTGTCAAACAAAGGTAGTCTATCACAGGATTCTTCGGATTGCAAGGAAATTTTAAGAATGCTTCTTAAAAAATTTCCTTGGTGAAATGAAAATTTAAATTCCACAACTCGGGGGTACAAGTGGAATTCAGTCTTACTCAAAATTCCACTTGTATTTCCGGCGTTCGCAGCAAAAACCTAGTGGAAATCAGTCTTACACCATATGGCCTACCCAATTCTACTGGGTAAATGATGGCGTAAATGGAATGAAGTTTTTCTTCCTTGTTCACCCAGTAATCCCAGAAAGAGTGAAATCCACCGGAAAATCACAAATTTTGGCGTGGAAATAAACTTTTCACTTCAGCAAAAAATTTCCTTAGCATTATTTTTCCTGCTCCGAAGTTTTTTCTGACCAGAATGTTCCGGGCGTTTTTCCGCCAGAGGAAAAAGGATTCTGGTACAGCGCCGCCAGTCCAAGGGAATCCTCGATGCGCAGCAGCTGATTGTATTTTGCCACTCGTTCGGAACGGCAGGGCGCTCCGGTCTTAATCTGTCCGGCTCCGACTGCAACCGCCAGATCCGCTATCAAAGTATCCTCTGTCTCACCGGAGCGATGAGAAATCACGGTCCGGTAGCCGTGCGTCTGCGCCAGTTCAATCGTCTCAAAGGTCTCTGTGAGCGTACCGATCTGGTTGACTTTAACCAGAATGGCATTACCCGCCCCTTCCCGGATTCCTTTTGCCAGCCGCCTGGGATTCGTAACAAACAGATCGTCTCCGACCAGCTGAATACGGCTGCCCAGACGTTCCGTCAGCTTCTTCCATCCCTCCCAGTCATTTTGATCCAGACCGTCTTCAATCGAAACGATCGGAAAGGCTGCGCAAAGCTCCTCCAGGTACGCGATCATTTCCCCGGTGTCTCTGCGCACCTCATGGCCTTTCATCTTTCCTTCTCCCCGGAAAAAATAAGTGTGTGTAGATTCCTCATACAGCTCGCTTGCAGCCACATCTAACGCGACAACAATGTCTTTTTCCGGTAGATATCCTGCTTTTTTTACTGCTTCCATAATCAGCGCAAGCACTTCTTTCGCATCTGCAAGATCCGGCGCAAATCCGCCTTCATCTCCGACGCCGGTAGAAAGTCCCCGCTCAACAAGGATCGCTTTTAATGTATGATAAATCTCCGCACACATCCGCAGGGCGTCCTCAAAACTGTCCGCTCCGACCGGCATAATCATAAATTCCTGCAAATCCACTGTATTCGCGGCGTGGGCGCCGCCGTTCAGAATATTCATCATCGGCACAGGCAGCCGATGCGCACGCGTTCCGCCAAGGTAACGGTAAAGCGGCTGATCCAGTGATTTCGCGGCCGCCGCCGCAGCTGCCATAGAGATCCCGAGAATTCCGTTTGCTCCCAGACATCCCTTATTTTCTGTACCGTCGCTGCGCAGCAGAATCCGGTCAATCGCAGCCTGCTCATACACATTTTCCCCGACTACTGCGTCCGCCAGAATGGTATTCACATAATCGCAGGCTTTCGTAACACCTTTTCCGTGATAGCGTTTCTCCCCGTCCCGGAGCTCCACCGCCTCATGTTCACCGGTAGACGCTCCGGAAGGGACAGCCGCTCTCCCGACAGTGCCATCCTCAGTCATCAGTTCCACTTCTACAGTTGGGTTTCCCCTTGAATCCAGGATTTCCCTGGCATATACATCCGCCACAGGCATATAATTGCACATACGATTCCCTCCATCATGATCAGAAAACGCTGCTGTTCCTTACCTTCCCGGTTATTCAGAAACAGCTTCCTCTGATTTCTGAGGATAGTATATCCCGCCCTCTTCTTTTTCACTCAAAAAAACCGATTCCATTTTTTACAGGAATCGGCACACATGATAAAGCGGCCTGCTTTTTGCAGACCGCCGTGAAAAACACTGAGACAGACTTATAATACCCTGACCGCATTAATTGAACTGACTGTTATAGTCCTCAAATCCATCGGAAAAGCCATCGTCAAACTCATCGGAGAAATCATCCGAAGACCGCCCGGATCTCTCCTCAGCATCGTCGTCCTCATCCGCAGAGTAAGAATCCTCTGTCTCTTCCTCCGCGGACGCGCTTGAAGAGCCGGAGGCCGCCTGCAAAGTAACCTCTACCTCACGCGCCTCATAGGAACCGTTGTTTGCGGTCTGCACCTCCAGCGTAATCGTCTCGCCCGGCGCATAGTAGCTCATCTTCTCAATCAGTTCCGTAGAGCTGCTCACGCTCTCACCCTCAATACCAGAAATAATATCTCCGTTCTGAATGCCGGCCTCATCTGCCGCGGAGCCTTCTGTCACCTCATACACAAATGCGCCGGCAGGCATATTATAGGTTCCTGTGGCCTCATCCGATACCGTCAGCACCGTCGCGCCAATATAGCCGCGCTCGGAATCGCTGAGCTTATCTCTGGTCTCTTTGTTAATCAGCTGCTCCAGAATCGGGATTGCCGTATCAATCGGAATCGCATAGCCGATACCATCCGCGGCATCCCCACTGTCATCCGACACACAGATACCAATCAATTCGCCGGAAGTATTCAGCAAAGCGCCTCCGCTGCTGCTGCCGTCCGCCGCGTCTGTCAGAATGACCTCCATGGACGTTTCATTCAGCGTCACTGTCAGATTTGTCGCACTGATGATTCCAACTGTCGCCGCCTGCCCATATCCACAGTCACTGATTACAACCGCCGCCTGCCCCATTTTCAGGTCTGCTGAACTCCCCAGATTCGCGATTTTCAGCTGTGAGAGAACCGTCTCCTCAATCTCGTCAAGCTCAACCGCCAGAACAGCCAGTCCGGAACTGGCGCTGGTACCCTTTACCTTCGCGGAAACGGTGAGATCATCGTCATCCTCCGCTTCCACAGAAAAACGCACGCTCAATGCTTCCGCATCGCTTACCGCCTGATATCCGGTCGCGATCAGCAGCTCCTCCTCACTCTGCGCTATAATGACGCCGGACACCGTAATCTCCTGCGTCTGGGCTTCCGTCTCCGCTGATTCCCCATAATAATAATCATAATAATCATCATAAGTGGAATCTTCTTCCTCTGCTTCCGAAACAACCGTCACCGAGACCACAGACGGCAGGCAGTTTTCTGCTACCTCTGACACATCCGTCAGCGAAGCACCATCTGAAACGCTTTCTACAATATCAATCGTCTGGCTGCTGCCCGGCGTGATATCCTCTGAGTCAGAGCCTGCGGTTTCCTCCGACAGCTTTGTTTCTTCCTCTGTCTCCGAAGCGGCGTCCGTTTCCGTCTCTGTCGCCGCAGTCTCTGTCTCCTCATCATCTTTTACAATATTCAGCGTAGTACGCTGTGTTTCTTCTGTTTCCTGTGCGCTTGCCTTATCCGCACGATACAAAGCGCTCCCCTGTGCGCAGGCTCCCGCTGTCACCACAGCCGCCATCGCAATCGCGCCATATTTCTTCCAGCCTTTCATAGTCCGCATTCCCCTTTCCTACGTATCTTCATACAATATATCGCCCGAATGTGTCATAAATGTGAAGAAACTCTGTTTTTTCCCGCATTTAAAGCTACCGGTTCGTGCAGACGCCGTCTGAGCCAAGAATATATTTCCCGATCGTCGTGTTTGTTTGCATCACGCCGGTCGTCTTATCAAAATAATAATATTTTCCCTTTATCTTCAGCCAGCCGGTCGCCATCATCCCGGTGGAGCCGGATTTTTTCCGGAAATAATACGTATCGCCATCCAC
>JAJPXX010000032.1 GCA_021205225.1 Lachnospiraceae bacterium | reverse complement strand
CTTCTCTCCTCCTCAGAACAAATGCTCCAGATAAGCTCCATCTGGCTGCAATTCCTCAAAGCATTCCGTCAGATTATCATCATACATGATCTGCAGCACTTGCCGCATCCCACCGGCCAGTTCTTTCTTCTCATATTCTTCCCGCGAAATCCAGTATACCTTCCCTTCTTCGGAGCTTTTCAAGTCTCCCTCGAATGAGTCTGCACGGTAAAGCAGTCCGACATTGTGTAAACCATCCCGATACCAGTGATAGATTCCTTTCAGCACCGGATGATGAATGGTCAGGCCCGTTTCTTCCTTCATTTCGCGGATAACCGCTTCCGTAAACGTCTCCCCGGCTTCCACATGACCTCCGGGGAAAGTCGTACCGCTGTAATTGCTGCCATTTTTATCCAGGGCAAGTATCTGATCTCCATCACATAGCATACACATATTCATAAAAATTACTTTTTCTGGCGGATGTTTCTCTGCCTTTTCATGATTTTTCATTCGCGTCACCTATTCTGCCTTTGGTCACAGCCATTACGCTAAAGTCCATCGTAACCATACACTTTAAAATCAGAGTCTAAATATTCAACAGAATCCGAACATTATTTTTCCAGGAAAGTCACTTTTCCGCTTTCTATATCATAAAGTGCTCCGACAATCTCTGCATTAGCCATCTCTTCATAGTCAGCAAACGCAGCCCGTATACATGACACAGTACCTTTGATATTTATAACGCTGGCTCTATAAGGATCTTTTTCTGAACGTATCACTTTGGCGATTTTATCCGTAATACTCTTTACATATCCGCCGGCATTTCCGGCAATGGCTGCCCCAACAGCACCACAATTCGTATGACCAAGGACAACGATTAAGGGACAATCCAAATGCTCTACTGCGTATTCAATGCTTCCAAGCGCACTGTCATCCATCACATTTCCAGCAGTACGAATCACAAACAATTCACCAACTCCGCAAGAGAAAATAGCCTCCGGTATTACCCGCGAATCTGAGCAGGTAATAATGATTGCAAACGGATGCTGCCCGTTTTTCGCAGTATCTATCCGGATTGCTTCAGAGATATCTCCGATTTCGTTCCTGCTATGTAAAAATTTTTCATTTCCTTTTTTTAATCGTTCGATACCTTCCTCAATATTTACCATGTCTATCGTCCTCCTCGAATCACGTTTCATCCTCAGTTTTCGGTGAAAGCAAGAGTTACTTCAAACACAAGAGACACCTGGAGCCGCTAGTACAAAAGTCCCAGTACAAGCATATAATATTCCGGCATCTTTCCTTCTTCCATCCACAGTAGCTTCTGGTGCAGATATTTTGTCACAGTCAGGCCAACATTTCCTCCCAAGGCTTCTATCGAGTAACGCATCCGTTCTGGATGACGGCAGGGCAATCCCCGGCTCCGTGTACAGGAACTGCTGTCTATCATCTGATCCGCTGTATCTTTCATCATCTGTTCCCGCGAACATTCGGTGCAATATCCGCCGCTAAGCGAAATACTCCCTGGCTTATCCTTTTCCATTTGCAAAAGCTCTTCTGCCAGAGAACTTTTAAATATCCCCATAATCTTCGCAGTTAATCGGGAACTCTCCTGAGAGGAATAACTGCCAGAGAGCAAATTCACAGGAAGATAAATTTTCTCACCAATCAAATGAAATGTATCATATCTTTTCCAGTAGCTGACCGGATCAAAATCAAATTCTGGGCAAGACCATGTCTTATTATAATTTGGACATGCACGGCAATATTCAGCAAACGTCGGCACATCCACGCAAGTCTCCAGATATTCCTCGACAGGGACATCCGCTTCAAAACGTTCTGTTCGGAAATTCCGGATCTCCATTTCAGTCAAATCAAATCTTTCTGGTTCCATCAAGCTTTTCCCCCTAACGATCGAATAATTTCTTCCAGAATTCTTTGTTTTGTAAGAAGTCACTTGCGGGAGGCCACTGCCCCTGCCGTGACCTCAGCTATCATGACTGCCACCAGAAAAAGCGGTATCATGCCGTCTACATAACCCTTCACCTTATCCAGGCCATAGTATAGAAGGTAACAAATCATACTGACAACAGCGGCGATCAATGTAATGACAAGAAGAACGATCACTGTTGATCTCGTAAACTGTCCTTGCGCAAACAATGCATTCAATTCCAGAAACATCAAAGTCGTCCAGCCGACTATGAGAAACAGTTCTGTCGTCACCTGACGCTTTAAGATCACACTGGTTCCCAACAGCAGGATCATATAAACGGCCACACCACCGATCAGAACAGCACTCTGCGGAAACAATGATGAGCCACCCTTCACAGCTCCGCTGCCCTGTACAATCTGTACAACCGCCATCACGCCAAACACAAATGCAGGAATCAGAAGCCACCCGCTTCGGATTCCCTTAACCGCACCCTCCGGTTTAAAAGCGATCAGCCACCATGAAAGATAGAAAGCACAGCAGCCAATCATCAGCAGATTTCCCGTCAGCATCTGGCGGGTCTGTGCATCAAAATCTGAAAACATGAACCTTCCTCCTTGCCTTGCTCACCGTATAACCACCATTATTTTTTAAAATGGGCTTTTCCAATCGGCAGATACCTTATTTTACCTTCTGTACGTATGCTTTGAAACAAAGTTATTTCATTTACACAGAATGTATCATTCGTTTTCGGCCAGTTTTTCAATGTTTCCGTATCAATTCTGGCCTTTCGTGCCAATGTAATGTGTGCCTTGAATGGTTTTTTATCAAAAAAAATCTCTTCTCCCTGCAACTCATTACGCAGGCGATTGTCCAGATCCCACAGCTGCTCCCATCCATCAACGGTCATATGAAGAAGTGCGTTGTCCTTTTTCCCAAAATATCCCGGATGACCAAGACTCAGCTCAATCATTTGTTGCCCTTTCACAGCAGCATCCATCGCTCTTTTGATGCCTGCGACACCATCCTGATCTGTTTCTCCGATAAACGCCATTGTGATATGGTAATTATCCCGCGCAACATATCTGCCCGGTATCGTTTTACTCAGCTTCTCTGCAACGTCTGCCAGCGTCCGACGGATGGTGTCCGGAAGAGCGATGCCTATAAAGACTCTCATTTTTCTTCCGCCTTCCTGCACCGCTGCACCTGCAGAAGCCACAGGATTCCCTTCACAAGCCGCGCATCTGAATCCGCGAAATGGCCGCCCTTGTTCCATTGCATGGTGATCCTTTTCACCGCAGAATTTCGTTTCAGGCATTCACAGGTTTCCCTTGTACAATCGCCAACAGTGGCCATCAACGGATTTTTCGTCCGTTCTTCTTTACTGCCAAGACTGAGATAGATAAAAGCGTCGCGGGAAATCTTTTTATCTCTAATATAGTCCATCCAGCCATCAATCCACAATGACCCCGAACAGGAGGCTGCGCCATCAAAAATGTCTGATTCCAGAAACGCCCAGAGTGCAAATAATCCAGAAAGAGAATATCCCGCTGTATACTGCGGCACGTTTTCTGGTATCAATCCTTCTTTTCTCAATTCCGGGATGCATCTGTCTTTCAGCCAGGCAAGCGTCTCTGCACCTTTGCCGACAAACGCTTCATCTCCAAATGCGGGTTTTGCAGGCCATGGAGAAAGCTGAGAATTCCAGTCGGTCACTTCATATATAATCAGCGTATACGCCTCATTTCCTGCTTTTTCAACAAGACATGATGCAATGAGATCCGCGCTTCCAGCTTCCCGATCCGATTCAGCTATGTAGAAGCAGGCTCCTCCCTCTCCGTGCTGGTAAATATTCACTTTAAAATCATCGATCTGTCGAACCATTCACTCACCTTTATATATGTTCCTCTATCCACCGAAGCAAATATGGCCGGTCATTATTTGCTGGAGTCTCAAACTACTGGGAACGTATCATATACTGGACACCTTTCACAGTCTCAGGATTGGAATAATATCTCATCCTGTTATAATCAAAATCCGGCCGCACAAGAACAGTATATCTCTCAGAAATCTTAATTCTGATGATTTCCTACATCATTGAAATACTGAGCTGAAAAAATCTTCATTACTCAAAAGTCTCGGCACATATTCCGTCAGTTGTTCCAGATACTTATATTCATATTCTTTCAGCTTCTTATAATAT